>JAUMYH010000022.1 GCA_030528745.1 Bacteroidota bacterium | reverse complement strand
AAATGATTGCATTTGTTCACCATACGAAAATCCTCAATCTCAGAAAAATAACTCACTAAATCCATAAAACAAAAATATTAAATTTCGTGCGTTTGACCTACCGAAAAGCCGAAAAAACCGAAATTTCATACTTGTTTAGTTATTTTTTAAAGATAAACTTTTCATATCTAAAACATTCTAAAGTTCATAAAAACAAAAGAAGCTGCCTTTTTCGGACAGCCTCTTCGTTTTATAATTACGTTATATTACAACGTCATCTTACTTTCCATTTACCATTTTAGATGCCAAAATCATCGCGTTATAAGCGTTCACAATACCTCCCGATACCGAAAATTCTGCAAATGGCTTTTTAATCGACTTATCTGTTTTTCCGTCTACAATAGTAACTTCAATTGATGGTTTTATCGATGAATCCATAAGCACCTTCTTAACTTGTTTGGCTGTAAGCGAAGGATAATACGAACGAATCATTGCGGCCACCCCTGCAGCATTTGGCGATGCCATCGAAGTCCCTTGCAAATATTTATATTCTCCCAGTGGAGCTGTAGCATAGATTTTAACCCCTGGAGCAAATACATCTACATTTCTTTTTCCATAGTTTGTAAAACTTGCCAACATTTCGTCTGAGTACGAATAATTCAATGCTCCAACTATCAAAACATTGTCAGAGTATTCTGGGTCTCCATTGTAAGAATCGTTCGGATATTTGTTTGTTTCATCTAAATCATAAGCATCATTTCCTGCCGCAATAACAATAAGCACATCTTTACTCGCTGCATATTTCATTGCATCAATAACCCATTGTTTATGAGGAGAATAGTACTTACCAAAACTTCCATTGATTACCTTAGCTCCGTTATCGGCTGCATATCTGATTGCCAGAGCTATATCCTTATCGTACTCGTCTCCGTCTGGCACTGCTCTAAGCGACATAATTTCAACATTATTGTACACACCATCGCCTCCAATACCATTGGCTCTTGTTTGAGCAATAATTCCAGCTACGTGTGTTCCGTGTAAAGCCTCTTCTGCATCTGGACCTAATACATCTGCGTTTCCGTACTTGGTATCCTTTATGTTGTTAGGATCATCGCCCACAGGTTTTCTACCATTAAAATTTTGATTAAAATAGTAATTATTACGCATATCGATATATTTCTCTAAACGCTTCAATCTGTCTAGATAATCCTCCAAACTACCACTTTCTACCACTTTAGTCATGATAAGTTTAGCGTTTTTCAATTCCTCATCTTCTGCCTCAATTTTATTAAGGTCTTCGATTGTGAAATCTTCCTTACCAACACGCTTTACTATGGTTTGATAGATATTTCGCAGGAAAGTACATTGTTGAGCCATACTTTGAGTTTCAAGGTTATTTTTCTCTAACTCTGCCAATGCCCTTTTGTAATCTTCAGAGCCGTCATCTCCTTTTTTCAAAATACGAACAAACTCATAATTTTCATGATTAGAATTTCCTAAAAAATTCCAACCGTAAAGGTCATCTACATATCCGTTGTTATCATCGTCTTTTCCGTTTGCAGCCTTCTCTTTCGGATTTTTCCATATCGAAGCCTCTAAATCAGGGTGTTTAATATCAATCCCTGAATCAATAACACCAACTATAACACGCTGACCTTTAGCTCCTTTAATCAATTCGGTATAAGCTCTATCTACACTCATACCTGGAATACTATCCTTTATCAAGTCCAAATGACTCCAACGTTGCAAATCTGATTCTTTAATTTCTGTCTTCTTTGCCACAGCTCCATTTGCAGACAAGGCTTTGTGACTTGATACATTCAATGCGGTTCTGGAAGTGGAAGTACACCCAACTAATGCTACTGCCATCACTGATGACAATAAGAATGGTTTTGTTAATCGATTCATTTTATTTATTTATTTGGTTTTAAAATTTAAAAAATATCTTCGGTGGTAAACAGCTCGTTCAATCGCACCCCCTTTTCGGTATGCTTAACCGTTATTATCTGATTATAAACATCGTGTTCGAGGTATAAATAATACTTTTCCTGAACAGCAATGTTTAAAAACTTTTCTTTTTCATCTAAGGTCAATAGCGGTCTGGTATCATACCCCATTACATAAGGCAACGGCAAATGCCCTACCGTTGGAAGCAAATCCGCCATATATACTATCTTTTTCCCTTTGTAATCAATTACGGGCAACATCTGTTTTTCGGTATGTCCATCTACAAAGAACAATCCAAACCCCAGCTCTGAATTTGCTTGAAAATCATTACCCTTGTAGTTTACAAAGTTCAACTGCCCAGCCTCTTGTATCGGCAAGATGTTTTCTTGCAAGAACGAGGCTTTTTCTCTAGCATTTGGCTTTGTAGCCCAATCCCAATGCTTTTGATTTGTCCAATATTTTGCATTTTTAAAAGTAGGGCTATAACCCGTGCGTTGGGCATTCCATTCTACACTACCTCCGCAATGGTCAAAATGCAAATGGGTCATAAAAACATCGGTAACATCATTGGTCGAAAACCCTTTTTCGTTGAGCGATTTTTCCAATGAATATGACCCAAACAGATGGTAATATCCAAAAAACTTCTCCGATTGTTTATTACCCATTCCTGTATCTATCAATATCAGCCTGTTACCGTCTTCTATCAAAAGGGAACGCGTTGCCAATTCTATCATATTGTTGGTATCTGCAGGATTGGTTTTATTCCATATACTTTTCGGAACTACCCCAAACATTGCACCGCCGTCTAATTTAAAATTTCCGCACTCTATCTTGTGTAATTTCATCTTTTATTCTTGATTTTTATCTTCTTTTTTACCCCAAAACTTTTTTAAAGTGAAATAATCAAACACCATCATCACCACCCCTATCATCAACGCCTGACTTATTGTTCTGGACAAACATGCCCACTCCTTAAGATTCTCATAGCACATATTGGGTGGCTTCAGAAAATACCCCACCACAATGTACAACAACGAATACACCGTAAGCCCCGTCAAAACTCTTCTAATATCTACTTTCATAATTGTATATTATTCACAAAACCTAAGATTATTCTATGCAAATCTATTAAATTTCTTTTTAAAAATCGTCATTGTTCAACAAAATAAAATTCATCTGATTGTATGCTAACAATCTTTATAAAAAATAACGTACCTTTGCACACTATGGCAATGGACAAAAAAGATATTCGAGGCTTATCCAAAGAGCAACTAACAGATTTTTTCATATCTCAAGGCGAAAAAGCCTTTAGAGGACAGCAAGTATACCAATGGTTGTGGAACAAAAGCGTATACAGCTTTGACGAAATGACCAACCTGCCCAAAGAAATCCGCCTGATGCTTTCTGAACATTTCGTGATTAACAACACCAACATCTATCACACCCAAAAAAGCACAGACGGTACGCTCAAAAATGCCATTCAACTGTTTGACAGCCTCATCGTTGAATCGGTTCTGATCCCTACCGAAACACGCACAACCGCCTGTGTATCATCGCAAGTGGGGTGTAGCTTGGATTGCAACTTCTGTGCTACCGCCAAACTCAAAAGAATGCGTAACCTCAACCCTGACGAAATTTACGACCAAGTAGTAACCATCGATAGACAAAGTAGGACTATCTACAACCGTCCGCTTTCTAATATCGTGTTTATGGGCATGGGCGAACCGCTGATGAATTACAACAATCTGATTAAGGCTATTGAAAAAATCACCTCCGAGGAGGGACTTGGAATGAGTCCGAAACGCATCACCGTATCGACCTCTGGCATTTCAAAAATGATTAAAAAAATGGCCGATGACCAAGTCAAATTCCGCCTTGCCGTATCCCTGCACTCTGCCATAGAGGAAATCAGAAATCAAATAATGCCTTTTTCAAAAAACTTCCCGCTTTCCGAACTCAAAGATGCACTCATATATTGGTATCAGAAAACCAAAAGCAAGGTTACCTACGAGTACATCATCTGGAAAGGCATCAACGACACCCCAGAGTCAATAAAGGCTTTAGTAAAATTTTGCAAATACGTACCCTGCAAGGTAAACCTCATCGAATACAACGCCATAGAAGAGAACAGTGCCTTTTTACAAGCTTCAGAAACGGCTACCAACCAATACATCAAAGCCCTAGAAGCGGCTAACATCGTGGTTAAAGTCCGCCGTAGCAGAGGACGAGATATTGACGCTGCTTGTGGACAATTGGCAAACAAGAGTTAGCCTCTACACCATTATTAATATACAAACAATAAACCACACTAATCCATATTTCAGTTGCAACTTCTATATATCTGTATGGTTT
Organism: Bacteroidota bacterium; assembly: GCA_030528745.1. Classification (GTDB taxonomy): domain Bacteria; phylum Bacteroidota; class Bacteroidia; order Flavobacteriales; family Flavobacteriaceae; genus Flavobacterium. The sequence goes on along the minus strand of JAUMYH010000022.1, from coordinate 27,781 downwards.
AACATATTGTGGTATCCCCTCCCCTAAAATCCGTCTTTTGTTTTTCGAGGAAAATGTCTTTTTATAAAAAATACCCCCTACCTTTTCACGACTACCCCCAGCATTTCGAGAGTTTGGTCGTCTTGGAAAAGGATTTTGGGCGACCAAAGTTCGTTTTTTGATGGTGGGGGTTGGCTTCCTTTGTTTAAGGATTTACTCTACTTTCAGCAAGTTTTATATACTCCTCTGAAACATCGTAACCTACAAACTTTCTATCCGATTTTATAGCAGATACAGCAGTTGTCCCACTCCCCATAAAAGGGTCTAAAACTACATCATTTTTAAAAGAATATAACTGAATGAGTCGATAAGGCAATTCTTCTGGAAAAGGTGCAGGGTGTCCGATGCGTTTTGCACTTTCAGCTTTCATTGTCCAAATAGATTTTGTCCATTCCATAAATTGCTCCCTTTCAATGGTATTCTCCCGAGTACCTTTCTCTCTTTTATATTCGCCTTTTGAAAAGACTAAAATATACTCGTGAATATCTCTCAAAATAGGATTAGAAGCACTTTGCCAACTTCCCCAAGCTGTAGAAGGACTTGCACTTGCTGCTTTATTCCACAAAATTTCAGCTAAATCTACAAATGAATTTCTTTTTCAAATTTTTTAGGTAAATAATCTATTATTTGAAATACATTCATTTCCTGTTCATTATTAAACTTCACTTTCCGCAACCACCCCTCTTCATCAAATGTTTGTACCAATTCACAATATGTAAATTGAGCATGGATATTAGGACTGACTACAAGGATATTTTTCAGATGATTACCTTTATTAGAATCTATGTGATGAAGCTCGAAATAAGGTATTCCATTTTTCATTAAAAATGTAAAATTAGATATTTGACATTTCCCTTTGTACAATTCTAATAAAATCTTTCTCAAAGAATAATTAACTTTTTCTCTTGATAAAACATTCTTATTCTGAACAATCTTTCTTTCAGAAATATCTTCCATAGATAATCTTACAAACTCATTCTGTAATATTTCCTTTTTAGAAAGGTTAGATAAGTTGGAAAGCAGTTTTAGATTATCCTCAATATCACTATCTGTCTCTGATTTATCAAAATTATTTAAGTAAAGTTTAAAAGTGTTTTGAAAAATTTTCTCTGGAATAATCCGAAAAACATTATCATCTAATATTTGAACAACCAATTCGTCATTATTCCGAATATTAAATCTCCTATAAAAAGATTTCATTCCTCCAATTCTACATTCCCGACTGCTACTATTATATGGTGTAAATGTCTTCTCTTCTTTATTTCCTTTTTCATCAATCAAATAAATTTTTGTCGCTGTGTTGGGAAAAATATCAATCAATGAAACAGGAATAGCCAAGAGACCTTTGTCTATCCTACTTTGAGTTGTCTTTATTGTAATATAATTTAGAGGTAAATCAGTTTTCTCTTTCTTCATCAGATATTATTTCAATAGTTACTCCATCTTCCCAAATATCTAAATTAGATATTATTTCATCTTTATTTATTTTTCTTTCAACAGCTTCTTGTTTTGCTTTTTCTTCATTTTCTGCCACAATTTCATAGGAACAAAAACTTGTGTAATAAACATCAACTTTAAATTTCTTTAATTCCATAATAACTTAATTTTTTCAGGAGATTGATTGGTTTCATTTGTAGTGCAAAACGCTAAGTCTGCACTTGATTGTCTTGAAAGTCCTAATTCATCACAAACAACACTATTAACGGCATATAATCCTAATTCTTTTGCAATGGGTTCAAACAAAGTTTTACACCATTTTTCAGTAAATTGACCTATTAAAGAATTTCTACTTTGCAAAGTTTGCCCATTAGCACTTTTATTCTTGGGAACATAGGCGTAATGTTCTCCTGACAAATTATAAAATAGTTGTTCAGGAGAAGCAAAACTTTTTAATGCTTCTTCAAAAAATTGTATTTCTGTATTTGTATTCCAAAGTTTCATCTAAATATCTTTAACATTATTCATCTTTATCTCTATGAAATCCACTGATTTTCCCCAAAGTCAGGTTTTCGTTTTTCGAGAAAGGCGTTTCGTCCTTCTTTGGCTTCGTCTGTCATATAGGCAAGGCGGGTGGCTTCTCCTGCGAATACCTGCTGACCTACCATTCCGTCGTCGGTAAGGTTCATCGCGAATTTCAGCATACGGATAGAGGTCGGCGACTTTGCCAAAATCTCCTGAGCCCACTGGTACGCTTCCGCCTCCAACTCAGCGTGGGGCACCACTTTATTAACCATTCCCATTTCAAAAGCCTCTTGTGCGGAGTAATTTCGTCCTAAAAAGAAAATCTCACGGGCTTTTTTCTGTCCGACCATTTTTGCCAAATATGCCGACCCATAACCGCCGTCAAAGCTGGTAACATCGGCATCGGTTTGTTTGAAGATGGCGTGTTCTTCACTTGCTAATGTGAGGTCGCACACTACGTGAAGCGAATGTCCGCCCCCCACAGCCCAACCGTTCACCACGGCAATAACTACCTTCGGCATAAAACGAATGAGGCGTTGCACCTCCAAAATATTCAGCCGATGGCGACCATCTTCCCCTACATAGCCCTGATGACCACGAGCTTTTTGGTCGCCACCGCTACAAAAAGCGTGTCCGCCGTCCTTTGGGCTTGGGCCTTCGCCTGTGAGTAGCACCACACCGATGCTTGGGTCTTCATACGCATCATAAAACGCGTCGTAAAGTTCGGAAGTGGTCTTCGGACGGAACGCATTGCGAACCTCTGGTCGGTTAAAGGCGATCCGTGCCACGCCGTTACATTTTTTATAAGTGATGTCTTCGTATTGTTTTACGGTTTTCCAGTTTGTATTTTCCATATTTAGTTTGTATTTTTGGCTAAAATACATAATTTTTCTAATTTTTAATTAATTTTACTATGAATAAATTTCTACTATCTGTCCTACTGACAATCCCCACATTAGCTACAGCACAGAAATACGAATTTCAGACCAAAAATCAAATCGAATGCACTCCTGTAACCTCGCAAGACCGAACTGGAACTTGCTGGAGCTTTGCTACTACCTCGTTTCTCGAGGCTGAAATTATTCGCGTCACTGGAAAGAAAATAGACCTTTCGGAAATGTATCAGGTACGGAACACCTTTTCTGAAAAGATTGAAAACTATATGATGCGTCAGGGCGGAACGCAATTCTCGCAAGGAGCTTTGGCTCACGATGTTATCAACAGTGTGGCACTGCACGGACTTGTTCCGCATACTTCGTTTATCGGAAAGGAAAACGATTCGGACAAATACAATCACGATACGCTCGAAGCTATCCTTAAGTCGATGCTTGAGGTGTTCACCAAAAAACCTGAGGCGGCTACGAACTGGAAAAAAGCCACAGAGAGCATATTGGATATTTATATCGGCAAAAATCCAACGGAATTCGTTTTTGAAAACAAAAAATATACGCCAAAATCATTTTTAGCTTATAGCAAAATCAATCCGAACGATTATGTAAGCGTAACTTCCTTTACTCACAAACCGTTTTACAGCAAATTCATCTTGAATATACCTGACAACTTCTCAAATGGTAGTTTTTACAACATTCCGATTGATGAATTGATTGAAAATATTGATTACGCTCTTGGCAAAGGATTTACCATAGCCTTGGATTGCGATGTATCCGAGGTCGGATTTTCAGCCAAAGAAGGCATTGCTGTACTACCCAAAAACGCCGATGATAAAGATAAAAAGTTTTTAACCGAAATCACCGAAGAGCTATCTGTTACTCAAGAATCTAGACAAAAGGAGTTTGAAGAATTTCGCACTCAAGACGATCATTTGATGCACATAGTAGGCAATATCAAAGACCAAAAAGGCAATTTGTATTATATCGTTAAAAATTCGTGGGGAAGCACAAGCGAACGCGTTGGAAACGAAGGCTATATCTATATGAGTATACCTTATACCAAAATGAAAACCATCTCTATTCTTCTACATAAAGACGGTTTATTAGCCAAAACAAAGAAAAAATTAGGTTTGTAAATATTCTATGACAAAAGAATCTTTGGAAATAACACTCCAAAGATTCTTTATTTTCTTATAGTCCGAAGTAACTTTAGACTTTTTGCAAATACAATCCGAATAGTCCTATTTTTGTGTTGAGATATTAATCTTCATAACGCTGCATTTCTCTATCGTAGAACAATCCTGCTTGTTCTACGAGTAGTTGCATCTCATTGGTCAATTCTTGCTCCTCTGAATCGTCTAAATCTTCTAAAAACTCGACTTGATCATCTTTCAGATTGATTACAAACCTTGGATACTCCAGAAGAATTTCGCACTCAAGACGATCATTTGATGCACATAGTAGGCAATATCAAAGACCAAAAAGGCAATTTGTATTATATCGTTAAAAATTCGTGGGGAAGCACAAGCGAACGCGTTGGAAACGAAGGCTATATCTATATGAGTATACCTTATACCAAAATGAAAACCATCTCTATTCTTCTACATAAAGACGGTTTATTAGCCAAAACAAAGAAAAAATTAGGTTTGTAAATATTCTATGACAAAAGAATCTTTGGAAATAACACTCCAAAGATTCTTTATTTTCTTATAGTCCGAAGTAACTTTAGACTTTTTGCAAATACAATCCGAATAGTCCTATTTTTGTGTTGAGATATTAATCTTCATAACGCTGCATTTCTCTATCGTAGAACAATCCTGCTTGTTCTACGAGTAGTTGCATCTCATTGGTCAATTCTTGCTCCTCTGAATCGTCTAAATCTTCTAAAAACTCGACTTGATCATCTTTCAGATTGATTACAAACCTTGGATACTCCAGATGTATGACAAAAATATCGTCTGGGAAGTCTGTATTATCGGCTATTACAAATTTTGGTAACTCCATTTTCTTTAATTTTATTATTAATTATTTTCTCAAATCTCATATATAACAATCCACTTGATACGGTAAGCCCTATAAACAACCCTATCCATACGCCCTCAGCCATCAGATTGGTATGCAGTCCTAAATACATACATATTGGGAATCCGACTATCCAATACGAAAAAAACGTAATATAAGCAGGTATCTTAACATCTTGAATACCTCTTAAAGCCCCTAAAAGCACTGTTTGTAATCCGTCTGACACTTGGAATATAGCCGCTACTAGGAGCAATTTACTGGCAATATGGGTTACCTCCATATTTTCTGCAAACTTTTGGGTATCATTCATATCCAAAAATAATTGCGGAAGGAAATGATTCAACAAAACAAACAGCATTGCAAAGAACACTTGTAATATCAAGGTAAGCAACATTATAGAACGTGCTACCACCTTAAGGTATTCGAAGTCTTTGAGTCCATTCTGATTTCCGACCCTAATCATAGCCGTAACCGAGAATCCCATTGCAAACATAAAGGTCATGGTAGCCAAACTCAAAGCTATCTGATTGGCAGCCTGTGCCGTTGGGCTGATAGCTCCTGTTAGCCAAACCGACGAGGCAAAAAGCACCACTTCAAAAAAGGTTATTAACGCCGAAGGAAAACCTATCTTTACTATCTTGTTGATTAATTCTTTGCTTATTTGTCTGAAGTTAATCCCTTGAAAATATAGTTTTAATTCCGCATCTTTTTTAAGCAAATAGTGCATCACTACAATCATCACTAAACGAGACACCAACGTTCCGATTGCAGCTCCAATAATTCCCATTTTGGGAAATATCCAAAATCCATATATCAATACGAAATTTACAACCAGATTTACAAAATTAGATATGAATATGGAATACATCGAATACTTTGTCTTGGACATTCCATCGGCAAATTGTTTGTATCCTTGAAATATCAATACAAAAATCAACGAAAAAGCCACAACATCTATATACGGATACACCATTGAGAGTACCTGCTCCGATTGTCCCATATATTGAATAATCGGTTTGAGCAAGTAGACAGCTCCAAACAATATAATTCCTATCAAGGTACACAAAAACAGACCATGATGAAATATGTCCTTCGTACCCAAAACATCTTTTTGAGCGTGTCGTTGTGCTACTAACGGAGTAATAGCCGTTGAAAAACCGATACCTATTGACATGGCTACAAACACAAAACTATTGCCCAAAGATACTGCCGCTAATTCCGTAGCACCCAAATTACCCACCATAATATTATCAATAATACCAGTAAGGGTATGCCCTATCATTCCCAATATTACAGGATAGGCTAATTTGATATTTTTAGAAAATTCCTTGGTATAAACAGACAAATTCATTTTGTGATATATAAAATTGTCTGCAAAAATAATTCTTATTTACAACTTGATGCAATTTATTTAAACAAATCTACCAAATAACGAATTAAATCTGTTGTAGTCAGAATCCCTATCAAATCATCATTTTGAACTACAGGCAGGGCATAGTATTCCCGATTTGCCAATATATTCGCGGCTTCTTCTATAGTAGTGTCTGGGGCAATCATCAGCAAATTTTTGGTCATCACTCGCTCTATCGAAAAAATATCCGAAATGGTAATATCGACCAACTCTTCAGCCTGACTAAATCTGTTCCCTATACTGATTTTGAGCAAATCGGTGTAACTGAGCATTCCTACTATCTTTTTGCCCTCCATCACTGGTATATGTCTTATATTTTTTTCTTTAAATATTTTCTCTGCCTTTGACAGGCTGTCTGACAGTTCTAATTTAATCAAATCGGTGGTCATTATTGCAGAAATAGGAGTGTTCTTTTTCATAATATTTAGTCTTTATTTGTGTATAAAATCAATAGTAAATGTACTACTTATTTTTGTCATCTAAAATTTTTATTTTTAAATTGTTTTACGTAGCTTTGAATCTTTGTTTCGCCTAATTGTATTGGCTAAAAAACAATACAACTGACAATTAATTTTGACTAAACTTAGCACATTTTGAACATACAAACTTACATACAAGGACATCTACAAATTTCTGAAAAGCAGATTTTATCGACTTTAGAGCTACTCAATCAAGACAATACCATTCCTTTTATTGCTCGTTATCGCAAAGATATAACTGGAAATCTTGATGAAATTACTATCGAAAACATTGCAAAACTCAAAAACAATTTTGAAAATATTTGCACTAGAAAAGAAGCTATTTTAAAAAGTATTATCGAACAAAACGCTCTTACTGACATTTTAAAATCCAAAATAGAGCAATCGTTCGACCTAAACGAACTTGAAGATTTATACCTTCCTTTCAAAAAAAGAAAAGAAACCAAAGCCGATGTAGCTCGTAAATTGGGACTTGAACCTTTGGCGAAAATAATCATGTCTCAGAATCGAAATGATATTGAAAGCGTTTCTGAAAAATTTCTGACCGCCGAAGTACCAACAACACAGGAGGCTATAGAAGGGGCTTTACACATTGTAGCTCAATGGATTAACGAAAATACATCCGTACGCCGTCAGCTCCGAAACCACTACAAACGCAACGCTGTAATACAAAGCAAAAAAACTAAAAAAAATTCTGAAGACACAATCAACGAAAAATACGAACAATATTTTGATTGGTCTGAATCTTTACACAGAATACCCTCGCATAGACTTTTAGGCATACTTCGGGCTGAAAAGGAAGCGGTCGTAAAGATTAATGTTTCTGCAGACCAAGACGAAGCCTTCGCAATTATTGAGCGAACTATTTGCAAAAACAATCAACCTTCGGAGTATATCCAAGAAGCCATTACTGATAGTTACAAAAGGTTACTCGCTCCAAGCCTTTCGAATGAGGTTTTGCAAGAGGCTAAAGCCAAAGCTGATGATGTTGCTATTGGAGTTTTTGCCGACAATTTACAACAACTTCTGCTCGGAGCTCCTTTAGGGGAAAAACGCATTCTGGCTCTTGACCCTGGATTCCGCACAGGTTGTAAACTCGTATGTCTTGATCAGAACGGAAATCTGTTGCACAATGAAACCATTTTCCCAAATCCACCTCAAAACGAAGTTACTATTGCTTCCAAAAAAGTAAAATCGCTCGTAAACGCCTACAAAATCGAAGCCATTGCCATAGGAAATGGAACTGCTAGTAGAGAAACCGAAAACTTCATCAAACACATTGGTTTTGACCGCGATGTTCAGGTTTTTGTTGTAAACGAAGCAGGTGCTTCGGTGTATTCTGCTTCAAAAATTGCTCGAGACGAATTTCCGCAGTTTGACGTTACGGTTCGCGGAGCTATCTCTATCGGACGCAGATTGGCCGATCCGCTTTCTGAATTGGTTAAAATAGAACCTAAATCTATAGGCGTGGGACAGTATCAACACGATGTAGATCAAAACAAACTCAAATCTGAATTGGACAATACTACCATCAGATGTGTAAATGCCGTTGGGGTAAACCTCAACACTGCCAGTGCCGCTTTGCTTTCGTATGTGTCGGGCATTGGAGAAAAACTCGCCGAAAAAATCGTTGAATACCGCAATCTAAACGGTGCATTTACGGAACGGAAACAACTCAAAAAAGTCCCTCGATTAGGCGACAAGGCATTTCTACAGGCAGCAGCATTTTTACGCATCAAAAATCAACACCCTTTAGATGATTCGGCTGTACACCCCGAGGCTTATCACATAGTGGAAGACATGGCGAAAGACCTTAAGGTTTCGGTCAATGAATTAATTGGAAATAAGGAATTGGTAAGTAGAATCCAACCAGAAAAATACATCAAACAGAGCAAAGGTATCCACTACATCAACGATATTCTTAAAGAACTTATCAAACCTGGACTTGACCCTCGTAAAAAAGCAAAAATTCTAGAGTTTGACCCCACAATCAAAACCATCAACGACCTCAAAGAGGGAATGATACTCAATGGAATTATCAACAACATTACCAATTTCGGTTGCTTTGTTGATATAGGAATCAAAGAAAATGGTCTTGTACACATCTCTGAAATAAAAGACGGCTTCACCTCCGACATTAGTCAGGTTGTGAAACTTCATCAGCACGTACAGGTAAAGGTTTTAAATATTGATATTCCCAAAAAAAGAATTCAATTGTCTATGAAGTTGTAATGAATTTTATTTGACAACTAATTTTCGAGTAACAGCCGTATCTCCTTCTGTTATTCTGACCATGTACACACCTACCGAAAGTGATGATATATCCACCTCTTTTAGCACCACCACCTTAAGAACTTGTTTGCCCAAGACATCAAAAATTTCCACTTTTTTATCCATTCCACCTTGCTCCGACATAATGTATACCTTACCGTCCTGTACTGGATTAGGATACAAATTCAAGCCTGTTTTCCCTCCTTGTTTGATATGCTCTTGAGCAAAGGACATCGGAACGAAAAACATCAAAAATAAAAAATATAGTAGGTATTTTTTTATCATAAATCTCTTTTTTAAAATTACTTATCAAAAATCATGCCTTTATTTTATTTTGCGTATTCAAAACATTTTCACTAATTTTGAAAAAAATATACCCTATGCGCTTATTTTTTATTATTCTTTCGTTGATTTTAACCTTACTTACTGGGTCGTGCAGAAATGATTTTGACTTTTCTCCAAGTAGTGGTAATCTTGAGTTTTCAAAAGATACGGTTTATCTAGACACCGTATTTACCAATATTGGTTCTAGCACCTACAATCTTAAAGTATATAATCGTAGCAATAACAACATCGTTATCCCAAAAATACGTTTGCAGCGAGGAGATAATTCAAATTACAGACTTATGGTTGATGGAATGTCTGGAAAAGAATTTCAGAATGTAGAGATTTTGGCAAAAGATTCTATCTTTATATTTGTTGAAACCACCATTGATTACAACCAATTTGCCAACCAAGACAACACCTATCTTTACACTGACAAAATAGAGTTTGATTCTGGCAGTAACTACCAAAAAGTAGAATTGGTTACATTGGTACAAGATGCCATATTTCTTTACCCTAGCAGGGACAACAATGGTGTATACGAAAACCTTGTAATAGATGGTATTGACCAACCTATATACGGATTTGTGCTTGACGAAAACGACCCTATAAACGGCAATGAATTGATATGGACCAATCAGAAGCCCTACGTTATTTATGGATATGCTGCCGTACCTTCAACCAAAACTCTACAAATACAGGAAGGAAGCAGAATCCATTTTCATGATAGTTCTGGAATTATAGTTGCTCCAAACGCTTCAATCAATGCTCAAGGTACAATTCAAAATCCGATTGTGTTAGAGGGCGATAGGCTCGAGCCTCAGTTTAGCCAAACACCAGGTCAATGGGGTGGTATATGGTTAAATAGCAACAGTAATAACAACAATATTAACAATACGATTATCAAAAATGCAACCTTTGGCATCATGGCGGATTTATCGGAATTGAATCTGAATAACGTACAGATATACAACATGTCTCATTTCGGTATTTTGGCTCGTAGTGCTACTATTGACGGCTTTAATGTAGTGATTAACAAATGTGGACAATCGGCTCTGGCTTGTACTATAGGCGGAAGTTACTCATTTGTTCATTCTACCATAGCCAATTACTGGGGAGGTTACCGACAGTTTCCGTCTTTGCTTATCGATAATACCTATCAGACTCTGAATGGATTTGTTCCGATGAATGCTTCGTTCGAGAATTGCATTATTTTTGGCAAAAACAACATTGAACTCCTATTCAACAAGGCTGAAAATTCTACTTTTAATTACAATTTCACCAATTGTATGTTTCGTTTTATTGACCTTGGGAATCAATTTACTAACAACCCTTTATACAATTTTGACGACCAAAATATCTATCAAAATTGTATTATAGTCCATAATTCGTCATTAAACCACAAAGTCGATTTTGTAGACCCTGAACAAAACAACCTACAAATTCTGGACACTTCGGACGCTGCTAACAACGCCAATTCCAATTTTAGTCATACTTCCGATATATTGGGCAATCCTAGAAGTGGGGTAACACAAGATATTGGAGCTTATAATCATATCGTTCCTTAAAAACAATCCAAAACATGAACAATCATTCTAATAACGAAGTTAGTTTACAACATTTGTCTAATAATATCAATGGATTTATGAATAATTTTTTGTATGGTATTTACAACTTGATTTTGTTTGCCTTGCGCAAGTGGATACTTGTACTGGCATTGATTATAGCAGGTAGTGTACTGGGATATTTTATTGATTCTGGCTATAAGGATAAGAAGTTTCACAAGGTGCTATTAGTTCCTAACTTTGGAAGTACCCCTCAGCTTTATGAAATGATTAACTTCCTCAATCCTACCGATATAGAGCAAGTGCCTGATATTAGACTTTCGAAGGTGAAAATTGAACCTGTATACGATGCTTATAACTTCATCTTAAACGATTTGGGACACATGCAAGCCTTTAAGTTTTTGACCGAAAGATCTATTGATATAGAGAAGTACGCCAAAAGCAAAATGGCAGCCAAAAATTATAAATTCCATTCGCTTGAAGTATACACGGACGGAAATGGAGACGCTAATTCTTTGATTGACAAATTACTAGAACACCTCAACAAAGACCCTTATTTTAACAAAAGAAAAGAGATTGAAAGTCCGAATACCATCGAAAAAAGAGATGAAATACAAAAAACCATCAGTGCTATCAATGGAATACTGGAGGCGATGGGTACGGAACGAAAAGCAAATGATTTGTCTTTAAATTCTTACACCGAAATAGCAGACGTCTTCCTTGTAAAAGAAAGTCTGATAAGACAACTCAATGCCGTTGAGGTTCAACTTGCCGAGCAAAATAAAATATTTTTTGATGCCTCTCGAATTTTAAATATCAAAGACAAACCCATAGTTCCTATGGTATTTGCAATTCCTGTGCTATTTTTATTGGTCTTTTTTGTCATTAGTTATTTCTTTATCCGAATTAAAAATCTTAACAAACAATAATTCTGAACAACTAATGAACCAGACTTATGTTATACTCATCAATTTCTTCGGAATTAACGACACGCGACATTGTCTGGAATCGCTTCTGAAGTTACCAGAAAACCCAAACATTATCATTGTTGATAATTCGGTTAATGACACCCAATGGAATGCCCTTTGTCAGATGGCAGTACAACTGAACGAGCCTTATGTGCTTTTGGATGCTAAAGATATCAGTTGTGCTACTGACAAACACCGTATTGCACTTATAAGAAGTGAAAAAAACGGAGGTTTTGCCTATGGAAACAACCTCGGAATCAGATTTGCAATCAAACAAGAAGATTGTAAATACATTTGGATATTAAACAATGATACAGAAGTTGATAAAAAGGCACTTTCTGCCCTGCTAAAAATGCACCAACCCAAGTTAATATTGGGGTCGAAACTGGTATATTTTCACCAAAAAAATCTTATACAAGCCGTAGGAGGCAAATTTAACTCCACTTTTTACATCTGTACGCATATTGGAGCAAACAAGCCTTTTGCAACCCCAAAATCCGAATTTGGCAACATTGATTATCCTGTGGGAGCGTCAATATTTGTAGACAGAAATTTTATAAAAGAAGTCGGTCTGATGTGTGAAGATTATTTTCTGTATTTTGAAGAATTGGATTGGATATACCGAGCCAAAAAGAAAGGCTATCGCCTAGATTGGGTCGAACAAAGTATCGTGTATCATAAGGAAGGAGCTAGTATAGGCTCATCTTATAATAACCAAAAGAGTATACAATCCGAAATTCAATTGTTCAAAAGCCGAAAGATTTTTATCCAAAAAAATTTTGGACTCGATTTCAAATTCTATTTTTCTTCTGTTTTGCTTATGCTCAACAGAATCAGAAAGGGAAAATTCCGAGTAAGCAAAGAACTTTTTAAAATAACATTTAATGGCAATTAATAAACAAGTAATTCTATACTTTATTATTATTTTTTGTGCTATCTATCAAGATTCGCCTTTGTTTAATCTGTTGGGAGAAATTGGACGCTCTCCGATAGTGATTTTATGCCCTTTGATGTTGTTGTATCTGATGAGTCATAAGAATCTGACTATAAGCAAATACACCACCTATTTTGTCAAATACATTCTGTATTTGTTTTTGATTACAGTAATTTTTCTTGTAGTAGCTGTATATCATAACGATTCGGTTGAGATTTTGGGCGAAAACATAATCGTCAAAACTTTCAAGATGATGATGTATCCGTTGGTTGCTCTGATATTTTATACCTTTATTTTCAGATACGTAAGCAACCACATCAGCACTATTCACAATCTGTTTTCTGCCATATTTTACATGCAGTTATTTTTGTGTTTGTTTATAACTCTTGAAATTTATTTCCTAAAGTCGTCTACTGTATTTTTGCCCCAATTGCATAGTACTCCTGAAAAATTTTGGCGAGTACGATTACTGACCTACGAAGAAAGCTGGGTAGGAACGGTATTGGTACTATTTATCTTTTTCCCTTTATTTCTTGTTTATCATCTCAAAATAAAGGGATTTATACGGTTCATATCGATACTTTGTAGTACTTATATGTTATTGTCCTATGCTGTTGTTAGCGAATCAAAAGGGTTTCTGTTTTTGTGTTTGCTTTCAATATTTCCGCTATTTTTATCTTACGTTCGGAAAAACAAATATCTCAAAAACATATTCTTTGCTGTCATTATCTTAATTTTGGCTTTTAGCATATTCTTGATTGCTAATCTGCAAGAGATTGTCAATGACCAGCTTACAACGAGTATCACATTCGGAACCAGATTTTCTACCATATTTTCGAGCATTGCCCTTTTTCTGCTCTGTCCTATTGGTGTGGGTTGGAGTGGCTTTGTGAATTATTTTCCTCAAATGCTAGAATTTGTGTTGGACTCCAGTTTGTTTGACTCGTTCAATCTTCAGGAGGTCAAGGGGTATCTTTCTACTACAAAAGCATTATCCACAAAAACAGAATTTTTTGACAACTTGCTATACGGCGGAATTTTCTTTATTATCTTTTTTTATAAATTCTTCATTCGAAAATATATTGAAATTTCTAAAATTCCTGATACCTATTTTTACTTCATTCGTATTCCTATAGCCTTTATGATTATGGCAGGAATAATATATGTTACTTTTCACGTTAAGTATGACGTATGGCTGCTACTTGCCCTAGCCGATGTCTTTCTAATAGAATACAATCAGAAACATGAAAACAAAACCTAAAAAAATACTGGTAGTAGTTGGTTATCAGCCATTTCCCACTTATTTTGGCGGAGCTGTAGACGTATGGAAACGCATCGTAGGGTTGCATAGGTTAGGACATCTTGTATACCTTGCCTTTACCGAAAAACAACGTCCTAACCCAGCCGATTTAACACATATCAAACAATATGTACAAAACGTGTTTTTTGTACCACGAAACAATAAAATTACCGATTTAATCAAGCGAAATCCATTACAGGTAGAGAGTCGAAACGAATTAAAAACTATAGAATTTACTCAAAAATACGATTTGTTAATTGCCGAAGGTGAGTTTGTTGGAGCTATTTTGGAAAATCCTACCCTAAAATACAACAAATTATTTGTACGCGTACACAACGACGAATCTTTATATTTTAAACAACTCAGACTAAGCACCTCATCACTACCCAAAAAAATATATTACAGTCTGGAAATTCCGAAAATAAAACATTATTCCCAAAAAATATTTCGCAAGGCAGACAGACTTTGGTACATTTCAGCCGATGAATTTAAACTGAGTGAATTTCCTCGTAAAAGTGTATTTTTACCTGCTCCTGTCGATAGCAATTTTACAAAATATCAATACAAAACATCTCAAAAAGTTCTGTTTGTTGGGTCGTTGTTTATGCCTAACAACATTTATGCTGTAGATTGGTATCTGAACAACGTACACCAGCAATTGTTTGACTATCAAGATTATGAACTAATCATTGTCGGCTCTGTCAAAAACATTTCTGAAAAGGAAGCTCTTATTGCTAAATACACCCTACCGAGGGTATCGCTGTATTTTAACCAACAAGATTTAGCACCATTTTACACTGAAGCTCAACTATTTATCAATCCGATGTTTCACGGAAGTGGCGTAAAAATCAAATCCATTGATGCCATAACGCACGGACTTCCACTTGTATCCACCAACATTGGTGCTGAAGGAATCGGACTAACCGAGGCTATGTTTTACAGAGCCAATACGCCAAATGAGTTTGTAAGACAGATTAAAACTATTTTTGAACAAAATAACACCTCCGTAGAGCAGAAGGTATGTCTGGCACAGCAACACCTTGAAGACAATCATTATCTGACTGTACTAGAAAATGAAATAAATCAACTATGATACAAAAGATTTTTATTTTTCTGACAATCGCTTTGGGGACTTTTCCGCTATTACCCCTTAATTTCATCTCGATACTGATTATCTTATGGACAGGCTTGGCATTAATTAATGCTTACCGCAAACGCTACATACAAGAATTTTCTATTCTTGAAAACAGACGTTATTTTTGGCTTATTGCCTTAATCGTTCCCTATATCATTTACCTTCCATTTGCCGATGATTTTGAGATAATGGGAAATATATTACAAGGATACCTTCCGCTCTTGGCTTTCAGCATTGGATTTGTATTAAATAAAAAAACATACTCTAACAAACATATCCATTATTTATTTAACACGCTTATTATCAGTATGATACTCACCAATCTAAAAGGTTGGATTAGTATTTTTGAATTTGGTCTGAATGAGGCTTGGAGCGGAAATAATTTTTACAGCCCTTTGTTAAGAAACTTCTTTTCTGAAAGCACTGATATACACCCTCCTTACTTAGGATTATTAAGTGTTTTGGCTGCTATTATCTTATTATTCAGAATATTAAACACTTCTAAATTTCTGCTTCCAAATGGTTTGGGAATCTTATTTTTGTTGTGTTCTACTTATGTTTACACCGCCCGAATGGCAATGCTCGGATTTGTTATCTGTGCTATTTTCTTGATATGGAGGCATTTTACTTCATACAAAATCAAAACTTGGAGCGTAATTTTGGGCGTACTGGCATTGTTATCCTTATGGTTTTCGCCCCTAAAAGAACGCATTCGAGAATCAATCGCACAGGAATGGGTGCTACCCCACCAAGGACAACAGCCCAATGAAGTCAATTTCAGATACGGAATTTTGTACTGCTCTGGTCAAATTATCCACGAAAACTTTTTGTTTGGTGTAAACCCCGACAAAGTTCAACAATCATTAAACAATTGCTATAGTCAGTATACTTACTCTTCCTACGACGATTTTACAAAAATCAATTACAACACGCACAACCAATATATTGACTTCACTATTAAATTTGGCGTATTGGGAGGGCTTTTCCTGATAGTGGTGTTGTTCTGCTATTTCAGAAATGGTCATCTACTTTATCAGACATTTGTATTATTAATTGCCTTTACTTTTTTGACCGAAAACATCATCGACAGACAGATAGGTATGGTAACCTACGCCCTTTTTAACGCCTTGTTTATTGTGTTTTCGGATAGTTATAAAGGCTTTTTAGAATCTGAATAATTATTATTTTTTAGTTTATCTTGAACAAATTTCTGAAAATTATCTATAAAATGCTTTTCAGAAAATTGCTGTGCATGTTGATGTATCGAGGTATAATCCCAATTTATAGCTTCGGCCTTGTTGATAGCCCTAACCAGTGATTCCGGGGTTTGTTCATAAAAAAACACGCCCGAATAATCTTGTTTTACCGTTTCTAATATTCCTCCTTTTCCATAAGCAATTACAGGAGTTCCGCAGGATTGTGCCTCAATAGGAGCTATACCAAAATCTTCTACTCCGATGTGGATAAAGCCCTTGGCCTTAGATATATAGTCGTAAACCTGAGACGATTCGAGGAATCCTGTAAACAAAATGTTGTGGTTGGCCTTTGGTCTGATGCTGCTCAAGGCGGCTCCATCGCCCACAATAACCAATTTTTTATCCAATTGATTAAACGCCTCCACTATGAGGTCGAATCGCTTATAGGCTACAATTCTGCCTACGGCAACGTAATAATCTTCTTTTTGGGTGCAAAGAGGAAATTTTTCCAACTCCACTGGAGGATAAATAACCTCCGATTCTCTGTTGTAACGCTCCTTAACCCACTTCTGGACAAACTTTGAATTGGATATGATATAATCTGGATTTTGAGCGTGGCAAACGTCTTTCTTTCGCAAATAGGGAAGTATTGGTTTTAAAAAGAACGAGGCTTTCTTAAAATACAAATCGGTATCTTCCCAGATATATTTAAAATTTCGTGCCTGAAAATACGAAATATGCAACTGTCGGTCAGTTGATTTGCGTACGCCCTTGGCTATGGAATGCGATGAGGAAATGATGAAGTCTGTATCCTTATCCACATCAATACGCTCAACTGCTTTATGAAACAGAAAAAATACAGCTCTAAAATACTTGCCTAAATATTGAAGCCAAGTGGTAACAATAGGATTTTTTGTGTGGTATATCTTCTGAAGGTCTTTATCGTCCATAACATTGACAAGAGTATACGTTTTATCAAAAACAAACGTCTTATTCAAGGTAGCTATAACGCGTTCTGCTCCTCCATATTTGTCTAACCAATCAACGACTAATACTTTTTTCATATATACATGACTAACTATTGGACAATTGTTATTTTGTCTGAAGATACCATATTTGGAATGATAACACCACGCTTCAATATTGCAAAAAACAAGTTCTGATAATATTACTCTTTAAAGTTTTTATACATTTAAAAAGGCCATTCTTATTCAAGAATAGCCTTTTAGAACTTAAAAACTAATTTTAATTATTTTTTTATAAATTGTACTGTTTTTACACTTCCTTGATTTTCAATCTTTACAAAGTAAGCACCTTTAGCAAAGTTCGATACATCAATAGCGTGATGATTAATCTGTGATACTTGAGTTGTATACACCTGCTGACCTACAGCGTTGTACACTACAAGTTTACCTGTAATACTTTGATTGTCAGGAACTACTATATTCAACACATCGTTAGCTGGATTAGGGAATATTGATATATTTCCAAATTTAAAATCATCTACACTAACTCCGCCACACACTTGATCCAAATTGCTTGGAGTTATTAACGAAGCTCTACGCTGTGCATTCTGAAGGGTAGTTCTCATACGAGTCCTTTGATTGTTTGTAAAAGTATTCAAACAATTATCTCCTCCATAATCCATATAATTCCAAGTCATATCCAGACCTGGTGCCGCTGGACAAGAATCTAATCCTGGTGGACATTCATGATTTGCTGCCGCTGCCGCTGGAGTATCTGGGCAGAAATCTTGCATTGTATCCAACGCATTTACTGTACAAGAAGCATTATCACCCCAAATATGACGTAGCCCTAAACAATGTCCTACCTCATGAGTAGCAGTACGCCCTTTGTCGTAAGTTGGCATATACGAACCTGGCGACTCAGATCTTCTTCCAAAAGCCGACCAATTTATAACAACTCCATCTGTATTTGCAGATCCGCTTGCAGGTATTCCCAAAAGCGTAGAGCCTTCTGGAAATTGTGCATACCCCAATAAACCTTCAGCATCTCCTGCAAATTGCACCACCCAAATATTAAAATAACGTGTAGGATCCCACTGTGTTTGAGGCTTCAAAGTAGTCTCAATATTATTTCTATTCCACTGCATATTACCCATATTCACACGATTAATCCCTGTGGTTGGATTTCCTTCTGGATCTGTTTTGACCAAACAAAATTCAATGTGCGTATCTACTCCCTGACCATAACCTGGAGTATTTGCCTCTTTACGAAAATCCTCATTCAATACTTTTATTTGTGAATGCACACGTGCATCGGAAACATTACGTCCAGTACCCACAGCCTGTCCACTATGTATCACGTGAACAACCACAGGTATTACATATACATCATTATTCTCTACATAAGTACCCTCCACTATATCTGGAGCTTTAACCCCCGCAAACTCAATACCTTGCAGCTCTGCATGTTGATGAGTTCCACAACGAACAATATTCGTACCAGGAACCACATACTCTGGCGATAATTCTCTTCCGAAAAGAGTCGTTCTCTCTTGAGTATATCCCACCAACACAGTAGCCGTTGTAAGCACCCCAAGAGTTAATCCTTTTAAAATATTTCTCTTCATGTTATATAATTTTATTTCAGTTTGCTAATATACGATTTTTTTTCTACAACAAAAAATTATTTATTTTCTTTTTATTCAACACCACCGAAGTTGGCACTAACATCTTATAATCGCCACCATTTTTCATAACATCGCGTACGATACTCGAACTTATAAACGAAGTACTTGCGGCTGTAAGCAAAAACACGGTTTCTATCTTGGATAATTTGCGGTTGGTATGTGCTATGGCTTTTTCAAACTCAAAATCGGCTGGATTCCGAAGTCCTCTGAGTATAAATTGTGCTTTCATTTTTTTACACAAATCTACCGTAAGCCCTTGATATGCAACTACTTTTATCTTTGACTGTTCTTTAAATGCCTCTTCTATAAAGATTTGGCGTTGTTCTATCGAAAACATATAATTTTTGGAAGAATTAACCCCTATAGCCACAATTATCTCATCAAACAAGGGCAATGCTCTTTTGATTATATCATAGTGTCCTAAAGTAATCGGATCGAACGACCCTGGAAAAACTGCTCTTCGTATCATTTTTTCATTTTTCTTTACTTACTGCAATAGCCTGGTTGATTTCTGAATCTAACAATTCTGAAAAACGCCATCCTCTGTAGGCTACCTGTTGCGGAAAAATACTGGCTGGAGACAAACCAGGGTTGGTATTAATTTCTATAAAATAAGGTTCTCCATCTTGTATAATATAATCTATCCTAGAAAACCCTCTCATTTCCAGGGTATTATAAATCTTTATAGTCAGTAGCTCTATCTTGTTGTAAATCTCCTCCGAAATATCGGCTGGGGTAACCTCTTTTGCCTTGCCCTTATATTTGGCATCATAATCAAAAAAATCGTTTTCTGAAATGATTTCCGTAACTCCCACCACAGTAGTAACGCCGTCTTTTTTTATTACACCCACCGACATTTCTCTACCTACTAACGATGCCTCTATTAATACTTGGTTATCTATTTCAAAGGCTTGGTTTACAGCTGATAACAAATCTTTAGCTTCGCTCACTTTATACACCCCAAAGCTACTACCCGAACGATTAGCCTTGACAAACAACGGCAACCCTAAAGTATTGACAATATGGTCAATATCAACCTCATCGCCTTGATTCAAGTAAATTGATTTTGCTTTTGGCACATCGTATTTTGAAAGCACCGAAAGCGTATCTCTTTTGTTGAAGGTAAGTGCTGATTGATAGAAATCGCACCCTGTATAAGGCATTCCTAACAATTTCCAATAGGCTTGTAATTGTCCGTCTTCGCCAGGAGTGCCATGTATGGTGTTTACCACTACATCAAATTCTATTTTTTGCTGATTAATCATTACTGAAAAATCTGCCTTGTTCAACGGAATTTGTTGATTATGGTGAATCAAAAACCAGCCCTCCTTAAGGATATGCACCTCAAACACATTATATTTTTGTGAATCCAGATTATTTATTATTAATTGTCCGCTTTTTATCGATATATCAGACTCTTGGGAATATCCTCCCATTACCACCGCTACATTCATCTTGAATCAATTAAAAGATTATTTTAAACTATTAAGGTAGGCTTCTCTTACTTTTTTAAACAGATTAGACGAATAAACAAAATCCACAACCGCCTCATTGTCCGTTTTGTAAATTTGCTCACTATTACCTGTCCACGCCAAAACGCCTTCTTTGAGGAAAACGATATTTTCGCCTATTTCCATTACCGAGTTCATATCGTGCGTATTGATTACAGTGGTTATATTATATTCTTTGGTAATTTCCTGAATCAGGTTATCAATCACTATTGAGGTTTTGGGGTCTAGCCCAGAATTAGGTTCATCGCAAAATAAATATTTCGGATTATTCACGATAGCTCTGGCAATGGCCACCCTTTTTTGCATACCTCCCGAAATCTCAGACGGCTTTTTCTTGTGGGCATTCACAAGCCTTACACGATCTAGGACAAAATCTACGCGTTCCTTTATTTCCTTTTGAGTTTTGTTGGTAAACATCTGTAAGGGGAATCCTACATTTTCTTCTACAGTCATCGAATCAAACAAAGCACTCCCTTGAAATACCATTCCTATCTCGGTACGCAACTCTCGCCGTTGATCAGCATTCATATTTCTGAGTAATTTCCCATTAAACGAAATCGTACCGTCATCTGGAGTATGAATCCCCAGCAATGTTTTGAGCAAAACTGTTTTTCCCGAGCCACTTTGCCCAATTATCAAATTAGTCTTACCATCTTCAAACAACGCAGAAACGCCTTTTAAAACCTCTACTCCATTAAAAGATTTACGTATATTTTTAATTTCTATCATCAGTTCAAAAGCAAATGTGTTACTATATAATTCACCAAAATAATCACCACACTAGTCCACACAAAAGATGTGGTACTCGCATTCCCTACCTCAAGAGCCCCACCCTTCATGTAATAACCATGATAGGCTGGAATGGTTGCCAATATTATCGAAAACAAAAATGTTTTGATAAAAGCATAAGCTATGTGAAAGGGTATAAAAGCATCTTGCAACCCCATTATGAACTCATCTACAGAACAATAGCCTCCATAAACTCCTGCCAAAAAACCACCAAAAACGCCCAAAAACATACAGATAGCTATAATAAATGGATATAACAACATCGCTATAATCTTAGGAAAAACCAAGTAATTAAGCGAATTGACCCCCATAATTTCCAGAGCGTCAATCTGTTCGGTTACCTTCATTGTTCCGATACTCGAGGTGATAAAAGAACCTACCTTACCTGCCATAATAATCGAGACAAAAGTAGGGGCAAATTCTAATATTACCGATTGTCGGGTAGCAAACGCTATTAAGTATTTAGGAATCAAAGGATTAGTCAGATTCAATGCCGTTTGTATGGCCACTACTCCGCCTATAAAAAACGATATAAACATTGTAATTCCTAACGAACCAATAATCAAATCATCAATTTCCTTCATGATTAATTGCCTCATAATATGTGCTTTGGTGGGCTTGATAAAAATCTCTTTCAGCATCAAGAAGTATCGCCCTATATGTGTGAGCATCTTTTGCGTATGAGGTAATGTCAAAATATTTTGTGCCATATTATTGTGTCAAAAATTACAAGTCAAAACCTATATCGCTACGATAATACATTTTGTCAAAATTAATTTTTTGGATATTGTTGTACGAGATTTCGAGTGCCTTACGAAAATCATCTGCCAAGGAAGTAACTGCCAACACCCTACCTCCACTAGTCAGCACATCAGCCCCTTCGAGCTTAGTACCTGCGTGAAACACCACCGAATCCTGCACTTTATCTATGCCTGTTATGCGTTTTCCTTTCTGATAATCTTCAGGATACCCACCCGATACCAACATCACCGTTACGGCACTTTTCGGATTAATTTCAAGATTTATCTTATCCAACTCTTGAGTATCCAACGCCTCAAAAACGGCTACCAAATCAGACTGTACTCTTGGCATAACAACCTCTGTTTCAGGATCACCCATACGAACGTTATATTCTATTACGTATGGCTCGTTGCCTACTTTGATAAGCCCAATAAACACAAATCCCTTATAGGTTATATGTCGTTTTTGTAATCCTTGTATGGTTGGTTTTACTATTTTTTCTTCTATTTTCTGCATAAATTCTGCATCAGCAAAAGGCACTGGCGATACCGCTCCCATTCCTCCTGTGTTAAGTCCTTTATCGCCCTCGCCTACACGTTTGTAATCCTTTGCTGTTGGTAGTATCTTGTAATTTTTTCCATCAGTAAGCACAAAACAACTCAATTCTATACCCGAGAGGAATTCCTCAATTACCACCTTAGCACTTGCACTTCCAAATTTGTTTTCCAAAAGCATCTTGGCTAATTCTTGTTTGGCATCGTCCAAATTATCAATAATCAAAACTCCTTTTCCTTGTGCCAATCCGTCCGCTTTAAGCACAAAAGGAGGGGTTAGTTCCTCCAAAAAAGCATAACCTTGCTCGATAGAAGCCGCATCAAAACTCTTATATTTGGCTGTTGGAATGTTGTTTTCTATCAAAAATTCTTTGGCATATTCTTTACTACCTTCCAGTTTAGCTCCCTCCTTCGATGGTCCGATAACCTTAATATTTTTCAGCTCTGGATCATTTTCGAAAAAATCGTAAATTCCTCGTACCAAAGGATCTTCTGGCCCTACCACAACCATATTTATATCGTTTTCTATCGAAAATATTTTTAGTTGAGCAAAATCATTTACATCTATGGATACGTTGTTTGCTATAACCGAAGTACCCGCATTGCCTGGGGCAACATACAATTTTTTACATCTCTGACTCTGAACTATTTTGTACGCCAAAGCGTGTTCTCTACCACCCGACCCTAAAAGCAGAATATTCATTTGTAACCTTTTTAAATTATAAGGCTCAAATGTACAAGTTTTATTTTTTATAAACAAAACCTTTATTATTTTAACATTTTTTGCAAAAAAAAAAAAAAAAACGTTAATTAGATAAAAAATTCCTTGCGTGTTTAAAAAAAATATATTTACTTAGCGGTCGTAATTATAAATTACTATTTATGTTAAAAATTTACTGATTGTTTAATTTAATTTATCTTAGTTATGCAAAAAAATATCGCAACAGAACCAAAGCGTCAAAGCAACGATCTTCTCTTAACTATTGCCTATGCTCACAGCCATATCAATAGCAAAATACACAATATTTTGAAGCCTTACAACATCTCTTCGGAGCAACTCAACGTACTCCGAGCTCTTTCGGAATATCCTGAAAAAGTTATGAATATGGGCGAAATCCAGAAAGTGATGTTTGCCAAAACGAGCAACACTACTCGCCTAGTAGACAAATTGGTACTCAAAGGATTTGTAGACCGAAATCCTTGTCGTTACAACAAACGAATAATTGAGGTAGAGATTTCGGATAAAGGTTTGCATTTTTTGAACAATATTGATAAAATAATTACAAAAGTTAAAAATGAACTTACCGCTACACTTACCGAACACGACAAAGAAACACTCGCTCAAATATTAGAAAAAATACAAAAAGCATAATCTATGTTAAACAGATTATGCTTTTTCTTATTGCTCTACAAATGGTTCTTCTGGATTAAAAATATCAGACAAAATGGTTCTTAACACCTCTTGATATTCGGACAATAATTTGTCTGATATGATACTGTCCGCGTTTTTCCTATCTAACTTGATGCCAAACAACAAATCTTCATCGGCACTTAAATTCTTAAAGGATATAATTCCCACTTCGATAGGCTTTGACACTTCGGAATTATTGTACATATAAGCATAAGTGAGTAATTGAATTATCTTGTCTTTCTCTTTCTTTTGCAGAAAGTTTTCCATAGTCTGTAACTGCAAACTACTTTTGCTTACCTTAGCTCCTGTTTTGTAATCCAAAATTCTAATCACGCCATTACGCTCTTCTATTCTATCAATAGTCCCTTTGATTTTAATTGGAAAATGCAATCCTTCCAACTCTATTGTTGTTGAAAAACATTTCTCCAAATGCAAAATTTTAACAGTGTCTTTTGCTAATTTTTGTTTCTCTATTTTCAAAAACCTATATAAAGTTGCTTTAGTAACCTCAAAAGCCAGTCTATTTTTACCACTTTGAATATTTCCATCGGCATATTTTTCTTTAAAACTACCCAATAACACCCTATTCAACTTTTTCTCCATTTGCTCAACATTATCAATACTCAAATACTTACCTATCAATGGTTTGTAAAGTTTTTCTAAAGTATCATGAATCACATTACCCAGAGTATTAGCCTCAATGGTTTCTTCTACTTCCTTAACCTCCTTAATATTTAACACCCTTTGAAAATAGAAGTCTACAGGATTACGCAAATACAACGATATGGACGAGGGCGAGAAGCCTTCTTTTGCCATTTCCTCCAAACGTTGCATCACCTCGGTTGATTTTTCAATTTGTATTTTACTGGTGGCTTTAGGAGGTAATTTGGCGTTGAATAATGTTTCTACCAGTCTGTGATTAGGCAAGTTATCAATCTTGAGTTGGGTAATAAATCTGCTTTTCTCTCCTCCGTCCAAACCATCAGATTCGGTATTATAAATCAGATATATTTTTTTGGCTCGTTGTAAAAGCCTGTAAAAGTGATAGGTATAAATAGCGTCATTTTCAAAATAAGTTGGCAACTGAAAATGACGGCGTAAGTCGTAAGGTATAAAGGAATTTTGTGTTTTGCCAAAAGGCAGTTTACCCTCGTTAGCCGAGGTAAATATCACGGTATCAAAGTCCAACACCCTCGATTCCAATATACCCATAATCTGCAATCCCATTAATGGTTCGCCATCGAATGACACCTCGGCAGTTTCGATTACTTGTTTGTATAATATGTATAAGGCTCTCAGATTTAAACTGTCCTCTACTATAATATAATTCTTGATGCGTTGTACAACCTTATGAATTTCGTAAACAAAAGCTAAGGTTACCTTATTGCGCTCAACATCTTCACTTAACAAACGCTTGATATACATCAGTATAGCTAACAATCTATCTAACACCTCCACTTGAGAATCGCTCCAAGGTTCAAATATCAAATTAAAAAAATCATCATCCGAAGTTGTAATCTTTTGGAGCTTGTCCGATACTACAAAAGTAATATTATTGGTAACCAAGTCATTATAAAGTTCTCCTGCATCAAGATAAGTACAAACAAACGGATCCTGTATAATATCAATTACATCTTTATAATAAAACACATAATGTTGTTTTTTGGATCTAGCTTTAGCATTGATATGCATCCGAAAAATTTTGTTTATCAGAAACTGCACTGGATTATTCCTTGCCGAATATTCCAGAGTGATATTTAGATGTTCTACACTTGAAGGCAGAGAGCCTAAAATTGGTAATAACATTCCCTTCTCCGATAATATTAATGCTGTTTTGTCTATAGCTTCTTTATCTTCTTGAATCTGTTGTTCTATAATTTTGCCCACAATTTTGGCCTGTCCTATAGCTTTAGATGTGCCTATTACGTGAATATCTTTGGCTTTTGAAAATTCATCTACCACCCATTCAAATGGATGCAATTTAAAATACCTCCAATCATCTTTTATCTTACGTATAAAATGGGCTGTCAGATTGTTTTTGTTATCGATAAAAACTTTATCTATATCCCAATAGATGGCTGCTCGGTCCTCTTCCAATAGGGTTGTTATTACTTTTTGTTCCGAAGGCATCAGTGCATTAAAACCCACAAAAACATAAAATTCATTCGGATTGTTTTTGATAAAATCACCTACATTTTCGGAGGCTACCCTTGTTAATAATCCTTGATAACCTATTTTTTCTTTCCTTAAAAAATCTGTAAACGTTCGATGATAGTCTGGCAATAAATTCCAAAAATGAAGAAACTTCTGCACCTTATCAATTGGGCGGTCGGTAAGTTCCCAACTTTCTATTTCTTTAATTTCTTTAAGATTATTCAATATTTGGGTAGCATCTACAAGATACGCATCTATGTCTGAAAAATCTTTCAGCAACATCTTAGCCCAAGTGTAATATTGTTCAAAAGGCAGGATTTCGCCCTCTAGTGTGGAGCGTTTGTATATTTTATAAAACAAAAACAATTGCTCAATGGTGTCAATAGACCGCATATCTGCTAATAGCTCTATAAACTCTTGTACAGATAATATTTTGGGCGAAAAAATAGGCGATTGAATTTGTTTTTGTAAGGCATTCGAAAGAAAAACACGAGCTCTACGCGTGGGCAAAACCACTGTTATTTCGGAAAGTTTTCCTTCATATTTTTTCAATAATTCTTTAGCTACCTTATCTAAAAAAGATTCCATAATTCGTTTGTTTACGATGTAAAGATACCAACTATTTACAAAACAGCAAAACGCTAAATCAGCAGGAGCGATACTTATAAAACAAAACCCCCTTCGCCAAAGGCGAAAGGGGTTCCTATATTTAGAGTCTTATAATTAGTTGTTAGCTACTAAATTGATTTCAACTCTACGGTTGTTAGCTCTACCAGCTGCCGTTTTGTTAGTGTCTATTGGTTTATCAGGACCGAATCCTTCAGCCGAAAGTCTGTCAGCTTTGATACCATTTTCGATTAGGTAATCCTTAACTGCATTAGCTCTTTCTTCTGATAGTTTTTGGTTTTTAACTTTACTACCTGTACTATCTGTGTGTCCTTCAATTTTGAATTGAGCATCTGGATACTCTTTCAATATTGACACTATAGAAGCCAACACCGAATAAGTTCCTTTTTGGAAAGTTGATTTACCTGTTTGGAACAAGATAGTCTTAGCATAGTTTTTAAGTTGAGCCGCGTGTTCTTGAGTCAACTCAGGACAACCATTATTGGTTACTGTACCTTTTACGTTCGGACACTTATCATCCTTGTCAAGTACACCATCACCATCTGTATCTGGCCATGGACAACCTTTATTTTCTCTAGGACCTGCTACATTTGGACACTTATCATCTTTGTCAAGCACACCATCACCATCTGTATCTGGCCATGGACAACCTTTATTTTCTCTAGGACCTGCTACATTTGGACACTTATCATCTTTGTCAAGCACACCATCACCATCTGTATCTGGCCATGGACAACCTTTATTTTCTCTAGGACCTGCTACATTTGGACACTTATCATCTTTGTCAAGCACACCATCACCATCTGTATCTGGCCATGGACAACCTTTATTTTCTCTAGGACCTG
>JAUMYH010000021.1 GCA_030528745.1 Bacteroidota bacterium | reverse complement strand
ACGACTCAAACTCGTGTTCTTCGGAGTGAGGGTTCGATTCCCTCCTCAGGTACAATCAGAAAGCCTTATTTTGTTAGAAATCAACAAAATAAGGCTTCTTTTTTACAAATAAAACTCAATAAAAATGTCAAAACAAAACAAAACCTTTGCACAAACGCTAAAAGCATTTAATAAAAATTTCTGGATAGCAAGTTTTATGGAACTGATGGAACGCTGGGCGTGGTATGGAATTTTTACGCTATTCGGACTGTATTTGGTTGCCTCTACCAATGAAGGCGGATTGGGTTTTAACCATATTCAAAAAGGAAATATTATGTCTAATGTAACGGGGGTTCTGTACCTCCTGCCCTTGTTCTTTGGAGTAATTGCTGACAGAATAGGATACAAAATCTCATTAATATTTTCGTATATCATCATGATAATAGGCTATTATATGATGGGCGAGGTAAATACTTACTGGGGAATGTATACTATGTTCATGTTTGTAGCCATTGGAGCTGCATTTTTTAAACCCGTTGCCTCTGCTATAGTTGCTCGAAATACTGACGAATCAACAGGCACTGTAGGGTTTGGCATTTTTTATATGATGGTAAATATCGGAGGATTCATAGGTCCTGCAATGTCTTCCTTCTTGCGTACCGAATTTGGTTGGAAAATCATTTTTCTACAAGCAGCCGTAGTTATATTCATCAATTTGTTAGTTGTTCTGTTCTTTTTTAAAGAACCGCAAATCGAAAGAAGTAAAGAACCACTACTCAAAGCCCTATCTAAAGAGATTCAAAATATCATTAACGCCCTAAAAGACACTCGATTATCTATATTATTAATTTTGATGATTGGTTTCTGGACTATGTTTAATCAACTATTCTACACCCTACCTAACTTTATTGAGGACTGGGTCGATTCGTCAAAATTGAGCAACTGGATAAATGAAAATATCCCCTTTCTTGGAACATTACTAACACAAGATGGTCAGGTTAAGGCTGAATGGTTTTCTAACTTAGATGCCTTGATGATTATTATTTTACAAATAGGAATTTCGTATTTTGTAACCAAAATGAAGCATCTGAACGCGATTATTAGAGGAGCTATCATCGCAACGATTGGTGTTTCGCTTACCTTTTTTACTAACAATGTAATTTTCACTATTTTAGGCACAATAATATTTGCTATAGGCGAAATGATGAGTAGCCCTACCTTATCATCATTTATAGCTACAATCACCCCTAAAGGAAAAGAAGGTTTGTATCAAGGCACTTATTTTCTGCCAGTAGCTGCAGGTAACTTCTTCACTGGATTTATTTCGGGTGATTTATATCAAAAATGGTCTGACAAATTAAGCCTCTTACAGATAGAACTTAGCAAAAAAGGAATTGTAATGCCTAAAGTAATTAGTAAAGAGCAATTTATTGAAAACACTGCTCAGCAATTTTCGATGAGCGTTACTCAATTTGAGAATACTTTTCGTATAAAAGATAGAGCTTGGGATACAGCCCTCGAAAAAGAAATTCTGTCCTTTGCCACCGAAAGAAACATCGAATTATCAACAATACAATTTCCTTTTTCAAAAAGTGAATATTTTACAATGGCTGAACAAAAACTACAACTCTCGCACTGGGAAATGACCCAAATGCTTTGGGAAACTTACAATCCAAACAAGTTGTGGTACGTGGTCTGCGGAATCGGAGTTCTTTCAATTGTAGCTCTTACCATATATTATCATCTGGTAGTTAAAAAACAGGAATAATATTTAATTTATCTATACATTTATTTTAGAGAAACAACTATCTTTTACTTATAAATATATTAATGAGTAGAAACTGTCTCTTAAGGGATTTTTTAAGGTTATATTCAACGCAATAGCCATTTGGATAAGAGCATTTCATTTTTTTGATGATTTGAAAAACCGATTTTGATTGGTCTTTCTGTGCAAAAAGGGGGAAATAATTGCCCCACACTAAACACCACTCATCTTCTCCCTCACGAAACTACTCACCGTGAGCCGATGTACGCCCAAAATCCTGCCGATGGCGGAGTAGGATACTTTTTTGTCGAGCAATTCTTTGATTTGTTTTTCTTGTCCTGTGAGTTTGGTTTTGGAGGATTTTCTGCCTTTTGGGCGACCCAACACCACGCCTTCCGCTTTTTTCCGAGCCAATGCCTCTTTGGTTCGCTGACTGATAAGGTTGCGTTCGATTTCTGCCGAAAGTCCGAAAGCAAATGCCAACACCTTGCTGTTGATGTCGCTCCCCAATCGGTAGTTGTCTTTGATTGTCCAAACTTGGATGTCGCGGTTCATACACTCGTTGAGTATGCCCATAATCATCAGTAGGTTACGCCCCAATCGTGACAACTCAGAACAAATGAGAATATCGCCTTTTTTCATTCGTTTGAGGAGTTTACCGAGCTTGCGGTCTTGTATGTTTTTAGCCCCTGAAATGGTTTCTTCTATCCATTTTTCAACCACCATTTCTTGTCGCTCACAGAATTGATTGATTTCAAATCGCTGATTTTCTACTGTTTGCTTGTCTGTACTGACTCTGATGTATCCGTAAATCATAATATATTGTCTAAAAAAATGCCGACAAATATAGTATAAATTAATCGTTTTATGTATAAAATAAATTAGACTATTATTTTCGACTTATAAGGAGTAATTTTGACGATAGTAGAAAGGGAAACAAAGTTTCTGATAATGAGAAAGTTAAATGATAAAAACGCAAAAAGTTTAGCCAAAGTAATGATAGAGGCTTTGCTTCCTTATAATGATTATGTGAAGACAATTACCAGTGATGACGGTACGGAGTTCGCTGAACATCAGTTGATTAGCGATGAATTAAAGTGTGATTTTTATTTTGCTCATCCGTATTGTTCTTGGGAGCGAGGATTGAGTGAAAATACCAACAAACTTGTACGTCAATATATTCCGAAAGGCACTTATTTTGAGAAAGTTAGCAAAGAACAAATAAAAGAAATTCAACATAAAATTAACCGAAGACCGAGACTAACATTAAACTTTGAAGAACCTAAAAATTTATTTTATAAATTTGTGGCATAAAAAATTGCACTTGGGGGTTGAATCTAAGATGTAAAATTATCGTTTTGTTTGTATAATAAATTATTAAAATATTTGCATAATACCAAGCACAATATTATATTTACGAAAAATAAATTTGTAAGATAGTAAATTTAAAATTGTAATGACAAAACAAGAAATTATAGATAATTTTAATCCAAATGATCCAGGTCTTCAAGATGCTTCGTTGTACGGATTGCCTTTTGGGGCAAATATGAGTGATATAGTTGTAATTCCAGTGCCTTGGGAGGTTACGGTGAGCTATGGCGGAGGAGCTTCGGAGGGAATTGATGCCATTAAAGACGCGTCATTTCAGGTCGATTTGGCACATCAAGAGTTTCCAGAGTTATGGAAATTAGGGATTTATCTTGATGAAGAAATTCCAAATTGGTACGAGCGAAATAAAAATCTTAAGGAAAAAGCAGCAAAAATTATTGAGGCTTTGGAATTAGGCGAGTCAATAGATGAGAATGTGGAATTGACCTCTAATTTATCCGAAATAAATAAAGAGAGTGAAGTTTTGAAGGACGAATTGGAGCAAAGAATACAATATTGGAAGAAGCAGGGTAAGCTAGTGGTGCTGTTAGGAGGTGATCATTCTACTCCATTAGGTTATTATCAAGCCTTGGCAAAAGAGTACGATGAGTTTGGAATATTGCATCTGGACGCACACCTCGATTTGCGCGAAGCCTATGAGGGGTTCACCTATTCACACGCTTCAATTATGTATAATGCCCTAAAAATTCCGCAACTCAAAAAGTTGGTTCAGGTAGGGATTCGCGATTTTGGTGAGCAAGAAGTTCGGATTGTAAAGCAAAATCAAGGAAGGGTAAAGGTTTTTACTGATATGGATATGAAAAAAGAAACCTTTGAGGGAGTTACGTGGAAGGAACAATGTGATGCAATTATTACTCAACTGCCTGATAATGTACATATTAGTTTTGATATAGATGGGTTGTTTCCGTGGTATTGTCCACATACAGGAACTCCAGTACCAGGAGGTTTTTCGTATGAACAGGCAACTTATTTGTTGTCAAGACTGGTAGAAAAAGGCAAAAAGGTAATTGGAGTAGATTTGGTAGAGGTTGCTCCTGGAGAAGATGATTGGGACGGAAATGTAGGAGCGAGGTTGCTGTATCATTTGTGCGGAGTATTTGCCAAATCAAAAGGGTTTAATGTGGGAGAAAAAATACAGTTTTAAGATATATGGACAAGGTAAAGGCAAAGAAATATTTAGGACAACACTTTCTGAAAGATGAAAATATCGCTCAAAAGATTGCTAATACGCTTTCTTTAGAAGGATATGAGCAGGTGCTTGAAGTAGGGCCTGGAATGGGGGTTCTGACCAAATATTTGTTAGCTAAACCCTTGGATTTGTATGTAGTAGAAGTTGATGACGAGTCGGTGGCTTATCTTAAGGCAAATTATCCCAAACTGGAAAATAGGATTATTAATGACGATTTTTTGAAATACGATTTTAAACAGTTATTTAAGGATAAGCAATTTGCCATTATAGGTAACTATCCGTATAATATTTCGTCTCAGATTGTATTTAAGGCTTTGGAAATGAGAAGTCAAGTTGTAGAATTTACAGGAATGTTCCAGAAAGAGGTGGCAGAGCGGATTTGCCAACCTAAAGGCACAAAAACTTATGGGGTTTTGTCTGTACTGGTTCAGGCGTTTTATCACGTGGAGTATCTCTTTACCGTGTCTGAGCAGGTGTTTAATCCGCCTCCAAAAGTAAAATCAGGGGTATTGCGGTTAAGACGTAAGGAAAACTTCACATTAGATTGTAATGAGAAAAATTTTTTTACAGTAGTAAAAGTCGCATTTAACCAACGAAGAAAAACCCTCAGAAATAGCCTAAAAACCCTCCATATTTCGGATAAATACAAGTCTGATGCGATTTTTGACCTAAGACCAGAGCAACTTTCGGTGGACGATTTTATCCGAATTACAAAAATGTTAGATAACTGAATAGAGAAAATTAAAGTATAATTAAAAACATAAAACAATATGAAATTTGCACTTATAAAAGAAACCAAAACTCCACCAGACAAAAGAGTGGTATTATCTCCAGAGATGGCTCAAAAATTACAAGGGATGTATCCTGATGTTCAGGTTGTAGCACAAAGTTCTGATATAAGGATATTTCCAGACCAATCATACAAAGAGGTTGGTATTGAGGTTGTAGATGATATGTCTGATTGTGATGTATTGTTAGGAGTAAAGGAAGTGAAAATAGAGGCTTTAGTGCCTAACAAAAAATATTTTTTCTTTTCGCATGTAATCAAAAAACAACCTTATAATAGGAATTTGTTAAGAGCTATTTTGGACAAAAATATAGAGTTGTACGATCATGAAACTATTGTTAATCAGAATAATAGTCGTTTGGTAGGCTTTGGGTACTATGCAGGGGTAGTGGGGGCTTATAACACCTTTAGAGCCTTTGGACTTAAGTACGAATTGTTTAATTTGCCCAAAGCCGAAACATTACCCAATCAAAAAGCCTTGATAGATGCTGTTCGTAGACATCAATTGCCTCCTATTAAAATTGTGCTTACGGGCGGAAGAGGTAAAGTAGCCCGAGGAGCAAAAGATGTTTTAGATGGCGTTAAAATTAAAGAGGTTTCGGAGGAAGATTTTCTAACCAAGTCTTTCGATGTGCCAGTGTACACCAAAATTGATATTCATCAGTATAACAAACGCAAAGATGGGTCGGATTTTGAAAAATATCATTTTTATAATAACCCTACAGAGTATTATTCTGATTTCGAGAAGTTTACAAAAGTTGCCGATGTGCTTATAACAGGACATTTTTACGGAGATAATGCTCCAATAATTTTAACCCGTGAGATGCTCAAAGCTCCAGATAACAAAATAAAGGTAGTAGGAGATGTATCGTGCGATATTGATGGCCCAATTGCTTGTACGCTCAGAGCCACAACCATAGCCGAACCTATATTTGGGTATCACCCTCAAGAGCATACCGAAGTACATTATACACATCCAGCAGCTATAGTTGTAATGGCTGTTGATAACCTTCCGTGTGAGCTTCCTCGAGATGCTAGTGAGGGCTTTGGTGAGGTGTTTATAGAGCATGTTATTCCTGCGTTCTTTAATGGTGATAAAGACCAAATATTGAGTAAAGCAAAAATTACTGAAAATGGTAAATTAACTCCCAGATTTGCTTATCTTCAAGATTTTGTAGATGGAAAATAATGAATATGATTAAGAAAAAAATATATACATGGCAGGTGTTTGTCGTTATTTGGGGACTGATAGCTTTTTCTTGTAAGGAAGTAGCCGTAACAGATCAGCTGAATGTAGACTATAAAAACGTTTACAAAAGTAACAATACTACTTTGTATTCGATTGATATAGATAATCTACTAAAAATGCTCAACACTACCGATGAGGCTGTGTATATAGTTAATTTTTGGGCTACTTGGTGTGGACCTTGTGTAGAGGAATTGCCTTTTTTTGAGGCAATTAGGACTACTTACAAACATAAAAATGTACATGTGATATTGGTGTCGTTAGACGCTCCCAAAACCATAGAGTCAAGGCTTATCCCATTTGTGGAAAGCAATAAAATACAATCTACTGTTTTGGCTTTAGATGTAAAGGGGAATGGTTGGATATCAAAAGTGTATGAAGAATGGTCGGGTTCGATACCATTCACGATTATTTTTTCAAAAGATAAAAAAGCATATTACGAACGAAGTTTTAATAGCAATGAACTTAAACAAGAATTACAAAAATTCTTGGATTAATATATTAATGTATAATGAAGTATAATATAAATGTAAATCATACACACAAGCATACTATTGATGTGGCTGATCTCGAACAATTAGATTTGTCAGTATTAACCCCAAACGAATTTCATTTATTGAAAGACAATCAATCATATCAGGTGTCTGTTAAAGAAAGAAATTTTTCCGACCGAAAGTATATTGTAGAAATTAATGGAACTACCTATAAGGTTGATATTGAGTCGAAAATAGAAAGTCTGATTAAACAAATGGGCTTCGAAAACGGGGCAACCAAAAAGGTAAATCAGCTCAAAGCACCTATGCCTGGGCTGGTGTTGGACATAACCATAGCGGTAGGCGACCAAGTAAATCAAGGCGATAATATTATGATTTTGGAAGCGATGAAAATGGAAAATAGCCTAACAGCTCCTATGAGTGGAAAGGTAAAGAATATAGCCGTAAACAAAGGTCAGGCGGTAGACAAAGGACAATTATTGATAGAGTTTGAATAATAATGAAGAAGATATTAGTAGCCAATAGAGGGGAGATAGCCCTTAGAGTGATGAAGACAGCCAAAAGAATGGGTATCAAAACGGTAGCCATTTATTCAACAGCCGACAGACAATCACCACATGTTAAGTTTGCAGACCAAGCCGTATGTATTGGAGAAGCTCCTTCCAATCAGTCGTATTTGTTAGGAGATAAAATTATCCAATATTGTAAAGAATTGGGAGTAGATGCCATACACCCTGGATATGGATTTTTGTCAGAAAATGCCAAATTTGCTCAGTTGGCAGAACAAAATGGGATTACATTTATAGGTCCTAAATCACACGCTATACAAGTAATGGGCGATAAATTAGCCGCAAAAGAAACCGTTAAGGCTTACGATATTCCGATGGTTCCTGGTATTGATAAGGCTATTACAGATATTGAACAAGCTAAGAAGACAGCCAAAGATATCGGCTTTCCGATATTGATAAAGGCAGCAGCAGGAGGTGGCGGTAAGGGAATGCGTGTGGTAGAGAACGAATCGGAGTTTGAGAATCAGATGAATAGAGCCATATCAGAGGCTACTTCAGCCTTTGGAGATGGTTCGGTATTTATTGAAAAATTTGTAACCTCGCCACGCCATATCGAAATTCAGGTAATGGCCGATAATCACGGTAACTGTGTCTATTTGTTTGAGCGAGAGTGTTCTGTGCAGCGTAGACATCAAAAGGTAGTAGAAGAAGCTCCTTCGGTGGTGCTTACGCCACAGATTAGAAAGGCAATGGGAGAAGCTGCCGTAAAGGTTGCTCAATCGTGTGATTATGTGGGGGCTGGTACAGTAGAATTTTTATTAGATGAAAATAAGAATTTCTATTTTCTGGAAATGAATACACGTTTGCAGGTGGAACATCCTGTTACAGAGATGATTACTGGTATTGATTTGGTTGAGTTACAGATTAGAGTAGCACGAGGAGAGGTATTACCTATAAAACAAGAGGATTTAGAAATCAGAGGACATGCCATAGAACTTCGCGTATATGCAGAAGATACATTGAACGACTTTTTGCCTTCGGTTGGAAATCTGGAAACCTATACTTTGCCTCAAGGCGATGGAATACGTGTCGATAACGGATTTGAACAAGGTATGACCGTGCCAATTTATTACGATCCGATGCTTTCCAAGTTGATTACTTATGGAAAAGATAGAAATCAGGCAATACAATTGATGTTGGAGGCAATACAAAATTATAAGGTGGAGGGAGTAAGCACGACCTTGCCGTTTGGGAAATTTGTTTTAGAACATCCAAATTTTGTTTCGGGCGATTTTGACACCAATTTTGTAAAGAAATATTATAATGCAGAAATAATTAAGCAACATCAATTGAAAGAATCAGAAGTGGCAGCACAAGTAGCCCTACAATTATATTTGCAAGACAAACAAAAGCTAACGATACCTACAATTATCTAACCCCAAATAGAATACAACTTGATATGAATACAAAATTTGAAATATTAGATAAAAAATTTCAAGAAGCTCAGTTGGGCGGAGGTCAAAAAAGAATTGATGCCCAACATACTAAAAAGAAACTAACAGCCAGAGAGCGATTAGAATATTTTTTTGACGAAAATTCGTTTGAGGAGATAGGAGCTTTTGTAACCCACCGAACTAAAGATTTCGGACTCGATAAGGAGTATTATTTAGGAGATGGTGTGGTTACTGGATTTGGGACAGTTAATGGACGATTAGTGTATGCTTTTGCTCAAGATTTTACAGTGTTTGGAGGAGCTTTGTCAGAAACCCATGCTGAAAAAATTTGTAAGGTAATGGACATGGCTCTGAAAGTTGGCGTTCCAATGATAGGACTTAATGATTCTGGAGGGGCTCGTATACAGGAGGGGGTACGTTCTTTGGGGGGCTATGCCGATATTTTTTTCAGAAATGTACAGGCATCGGGAGTTATTCCTCAGATTTCAGCCATAATGGGACCTTGTGCAGGAGGAGCAGTATATTCACCTGCAATGACCGATTTTACAATGATGGTAGAAAACACTTCGTATATGTTCGTAACAGGGCCTAATGTTGTAAAGACCGTAACGAATGAGGAGGTTTCGGCCGAAGAATTAGGAGGAGCATCAACACATTCTACCAAAAGTGGTGTAGCTCATACCACATCGCAAAATGATGTAACCTGCCTTGATGATATTAAAAAGTTATTGAGTTATATTCCTCAAAACAACAAAGAAAAGCCAATTGATTTGCCATACGAATTGGGAAGCGAATTAAGAGAAGAACTTGATAATATAGTACCTGATAATTCCAACAAACCGTATGATATGTATCAGGTGATAGAGCATATTATTGATGAGGATTCTTTTTTTGAAATTCATAAAAATTATGCAGAAAATATTATTGTAGGATTTTCGCGTATTGGCGGAAAGTCGGTGGGAGTAGTAGCAAATAATCCGATGTTTTTGGCGGGTTGTCTTGATGTAAACGCTTCGATTAAGGCGGCTCGATTTGTGCGTTTTTGCGATGCGTTTAACATACCATTGCTTGTATTGGTAGACGTACCTGGATTTTTGCCAGGAACAGATCAGGAGTGGAATGGGATTATTATTCACGGAGCCAAATTGTTGTACGCACTTTCGGAGGCAACAGTGCCAAAGGTTACCGTAATTACTCGTAAAGCCTACGGAGGAGCTTATGACGTGATGAACTCTAAACATATCGGAGCAGACTTCAATTATGCTTGGCCAGGTGCAGAGATAGCCGTTATGGGAGCTAAAGGAGCTTCAGAGATTATCTTTAAAAAAGAAATTGCTCAGGCAGATGATCCAGTAGCCAAATTAGCAGAAAAGGAAGCCGAATATGCTCAAAAGTTTGCTAATCCATACAGAGCCGCACAAAGAGGTTTTATCGATGAGGTTATCTATCCGCACCAGACGCGTCGTAAACTCATAAAAGCCTTTAGAGTATTGGAAAATAAAGAAGTAATAACGCCTAATCGCAAACACGGAAATATTCCATTATAGATGTGATATGCTTCTGGAAGCCAAGAGTTTAGCAATAGGTTATACTGCAGAACAAAAGAGGAGTATCATTCATAATGATATTTCTCTTTCGTTTCAAAAAGGTGTGTTTACTTCTATTTTGGGAGCTAATGGTGTAGGCAAATCCACATTAATTAAAACACTTACAGGGTTTATTCCGCCTCTACAAGGCGAAGTGCTTATAGAAGGAAAAGAATTAAGCACTTACAATTTAGTGCAATTATCTCAAAAAATGAGTATTGTACTTACTGAAAAACTGCCTCCAAGCAACCTGACCGTAAAAGAAATTTTGGCTCTCGCAAGACAACCCTATACCAATTGGTTAGGAAGGCTAACGGCTGAAGATAAGCAGTTGATAGATTATTCGGTGGAGCAGGTGCAGTTAAAAGAACTACTTAACAAAAAGTATTATCAACTTAGCGATGGTCAGTTTCAGAAGGTAATGATTGCCAGGGCGTTGGTGCAAGATACTCCTATAATAATTCTGGACGAACCTACCACATATCTGGATTTGCAAAACAAATTTGCAATATTTGAGATATTACTTGGTTTAAAAAAGAATTCCAATAAATGTATCATTCTCTCTACGCATGATTTAGATTTAGCCTTGGAGTATTCAGAGCGGTTGGTAGTAATGACCTCGAATCAAATAGTCAGCGACACAACACCTAATTGTATCGAAAGAGGCGTGTTAGATACGCTATTTACTGATACAAAGATAAAATTCGATTCATCTCAAAAAAAATTCATCTATAACAGATAGATTTTATATAAATTTGATAAAGTTGTACAAAGGTCTTGTTTTTAGGTAATTAGAGTTTTTTTCGTGTTTGTACGCTTCTTTTTCAAACGATATAGAATAATAGGCTTTTTGTTTGTTTTTGGTTAGTATTAGGCGATACAAATATTCTAATCCGTACCAAATATAAAAGAATATGATGAGTAGTTCGAGTTGTTGCCTGAGGTGAATCCGTTCGTGATTGATAAGTATAGAATCATTTCGATAGGAATTATTTTTACAAAAAATAAAAGGAAAGAGTGCGATGGCACTATAATTACGAGGCACTAAATATCGAAAAACAATAATCATAATAACACAAATTAAGAATGGTTGCTCAAGTGTGTTTTGAGCAACCAACTGATTGTTTAAGGAACTTTATGCCCTTGACTTTCAATCCAAATAGCAAACCAATCCTGATGCTCAAGTTCTAAGGTAGTGGCCTTTTTAAGATTTTGAATACGAGCCGTATTGATAGTACCTGCAATAGGAATGATATTGGCTGGATGTTTGAGAATCCAAGCCAACAGAATTGTATCGGCTCCTACTTCGTATTTGCTTACCAAAGTTGCCAAAAGATTTTTCAGGCGTATGGCTTGTAGGGTATTTTCACGAAAAACCACCCCCAAAGGATTCCAAGCCATAGGTCTGATGTTGTGAATTTGCATATAATCCAAACTACCGTCAAGCATAGGCTCAAAATGGGTAGCCGAAAATTGAATTTGGTTGTAATCAACTTGAGTTTTTTGACCGATAAGTTCCGTTTGTAATGGAGTGAAATTAGATACCCCAAAATTTTTGATTTTGCCCGAAGATTTTAAAATATCAACAGCCTGAGCAATTTCATCGGCAACCATCAGCGGACTAGGGCGATGTAACAAAAATATATCCAAATAATCGGTACGCAGATTTTTTAATGAATTGTCTACAGACCATATAATATAGTCTTTGTCGTACTGATAATGCTTGACTTTGTTGCCTCTGTCTTTGTTGATGTATTGGATACCGCATTTAGATATAAGTTGTACTTTGGAACGGTCTATTTTGCTTTTTTCTAGGGCTTTTCCAAAAGAGGCTTCTGTGGTGTATTCGCCATAGATGTCAGCTAGGTCAAATGACGTGATGCCATTTCCAACAAATAACTTTATAAGATTGGACATTTGCGTTGAGGTAAGGTTCTTGTCTGCTATACCCCAGTTCATAGTTCCTGCTATTACAGGTGATAAATTTGTTTTCATTGAATAGAGAATGTTTTGAGACGTTAAAGATATGAAAAGTATTTGATAAATAGTGCCTAATATTCGAGAGTGATTTAAAGTTTAACGATACTTTAACGCTAAAGGTGAATTAAAATTTAGAATTTGCAACCATAATTAAAAAACAGAGCATATTATGGAACAAAATCCCTCAACATTAGATATTCGTGCTATAAACGAAAAAATCGAAATAGAGAGTGCTTTTATAGATTTACTCACTATGGAAATGAATAAGGTAATTGTAGGTCAGAAGTATATGATAGACCGCTTACTTATAGGTTTGTTGGGTCAGGGACACATATTACTTGAGGGGGTACCTGGATTAGCGAAAACTTTGGCTATTAATACCCTAGCTCAAGCGGTAAAAGGAAGTTTTAGTCGTATACAGTTTACTCCAGATTTATTACCAGCCGATGTGGTGGGTACGATGATTTACAACATCAAGCAAAATGAGTTTACCATCAAAAAAGGCCCTATTTTTGCGAATTTTGTACTTGCTGATGAGATAAACAGAGCTCCTGCAAAGGTACAATCGGCTTTGCTTGAGGCAATGCAAGAAAAACAGGTAACTATAGGCGAAACCACCTTCAGATTAGATAAACCATTTTTAGTAATGGCAACTCAAAACCCTGTAGAACAAGAGGGTACTTATCCGTTGCCAGAGGCTCAAATGGATAGATTTATGCTCAAAACTATTATCGATTATCCAAAACTGGAAGAAGAACAGCTCATCATCAGGCAGAATTTAAATAGTGTGAAGCAGGTGGTTAATCCTGTGGTAGGGGTAGACCAAATATTACGTGCTCAAGAGTCTGTAAAGCAGGTGTATATGGATGAAAAGATTGAAAAGTATATTTTAGATATTATTTTCGCAACGCGTTATCCAGAAAAATATAAACTCGAGAGTTTGAAACCGCTGATTAGTTTCGGAGCATCGCCTCGAGGAAGCATCAATTTGGCACTAGCCTCGAAGTGTTACGCCTTTATACGCCGAAGAGGTTATGTAATACCAGAAGATGTTAGGGCTGTGGTATACGATGTGTTGCGTCATCGTGTGGGAATTACTTACGAGGCTGAGGCAGAAAATATTACGTCTGTAGATGTTGTAAACAAGATAGTAAATGCTATAGAAGTGCCGTAAACAAAAAAATAAAGTGCAACCAAGCAATCGCTTCAAATGGACACTAAGGAGATATTAAAAAAAGTAAGAAAGATAGAGATTAAAACCAAAAGGTTGAGTAATCATATATTTTCTGGAGAATACAGCACCACCTTTAAAGGAAAGGGAATGGTGTTTAGTGAGGTGCGTCAGTATCAGTACGGCGATGATGTAAGAGCTATTGATTGGAATGTAACGGCTAAGTACAACGAACCCTATATCAAGGTATTTGAGGAAGAACGCGAATTGACAATGTTGTTGGCTATTGATATTAGTGGTTCACAGCTTTTTGGAACTAAAAGTCAATTTAAAAAAGATACTGTCATAGAACTTGCAGCAACCTTAGCGTTTTCGGCAACTCAAAACAATGATAAGATTGGTTTGTTGTTATTTTCAGACAAAATTGAATTGTTCGTGCCTCCCAAAAAAGGAAAATCACACGTACTGAGAATTATCCGAGAATTAATAGAATTTGACACCCAAAGTAAAAAAACAAATATTGCTCAAGCATTGGCATTTCTGTCGGGAGTACAGAAAAAGAGGGCTATAGTATTTTTGATTTCGGACTTTATAGATGTCAATTATGAGGACAAACTGAAGATAGTAAGCAAAAAACACGACCTTACAGGCATAAGAGTTTATGATAAGGCAGAAGAGGAATTGCCCAACATAGGTCTTGTGAGTATGTTAGATGCCGAAACAGATCAAATTAGAATGATTGATACCACTTCCAAAACTACTCGCAATCAGTACCAGAGTGCGTATAAACAAAAAGCCGCGGTGTTTAATGAGGTGTTTTCAAGAGTAGGGGCTGGGCGTATTAATTTAAGAACAGACGAAGGTTATGTAACCAAATTATTAGGTTACTTTAAATCAAGATAATAAATAATTTTCTATAAATGATAGGACATTTTTTTTCGTGCCGAGTTTTCAAAATGTTGTTATTGGTATTTTGGGTACTGAATACTACTTTTGCCTCGAGCCAAAATAGCCCAATAAAGGCACTAGCCGATTCTACACAGATACAGATAGGGTCTCAATTTCAGGTGCTTCTTTCAGCAAAGGTAGATTATAGGGCAAAAGTAGTTTTCCCAGAACAGCCTGTTTTTGGAAGGCTTGAGGTGGTCGAATCATCAATGGTAGATACCATCAAAAATCAAGAAGACCAAACCAAAATAGAATTAATCAAAAAGTATACGCTCACTCAGTTCGATACAGGATATTATGTAATTCCTTCCTTTAGGGTGTTGATTGACAACAAACCTTATTTGTCAGATTCGTTAAGTGTTCAGGTTACAGGAGTGGAGGTCGATACACTTAGGCAAAATCTGTATGATATTAAGGATTTTGTGGCAGATTCAGATTCATCTGACTCTTCAATGTTGAAATGGATGTTCATTTTGCTGATGTTGTCTGCTCTAGTAGGATTTGTAGTGGCTTATTTGATGGTTCGTAAAAAGAAAATTAGAGAGCAAAACCAAGAGCAATTTACGCCAATTCAAAAAGCTACGAACAGCCTTAAAGAATTAGAAAAAAGAGATTTCACAGGAAGTGATGCCGTGAAAGAATATTATTCGCAACTAACAGATATTATCAAAATATATTTGGAAGAGGCTGTAAAATTTCCAGCTCTTGAAAATACGACTCAAGAGTTGATCACAAACCTAAAAAATAAGGCGTTAGATTACAAAATAACCCTCTCGGATAAGGTAATTACAGATTTGCAAACAGTACTAGAAGATGCAGATTTGGTAAAATTTGCAAAATTAAAACCTGAACAAAATAAGATAATTACACATTCAATCATTATTCATAATACAATAAATGCTATAGACGAGGTATTCCCTGACAAAACTCCAGAGGAATTAGAATTGGAACGCAATGAAGAACTTCAAAAAGCCTTTGAACGCAAACAAAAAAATAAGCAGATGCGTTCCAGAGTTACTTTTGCCGCGGCTATAGTGTGTACTATAGGACTGGCGTATTGGGTTGCCACTAGCGGAATATACATTGTTAAAGATTATTTTACAGGAAGTGCTACTTCCAAATATCTTAATTCGGAATGGATTATTTCCAAATATGGTGACTATCCGATGAGCATAGAAACTCCAGAGGTATTGGTGCGTACACAAGATACCATTACAATGGATGCTTATATGATTAAAGAAATGAATATTGCCCAATTCAGATTCAAAGCCCCAGATAATTCGTTGTTTATAGGCTTGGATAACATTAAGGATGATAAAAGTTTTTTTTCGAAGGCTGTAGCCGATTTGTTACAAGCCGAAGGAATAGTGGAGTTTATGATTGATAGATTGGGAAAAGCAGGTTACAAAAACATAATCATGGAACAGCAACAGCTCGATACTGAACAAGGTATTGAGGGTGTAAAATGTTTTGGGACAATGACTCATGTGGATTCGGAACTCAAGAAAACCCAAAAGATGTATTACGAAATCATCGTGTTCAAATACAAAGGAACGATTCATCAACTTATGGTGTAT
Organism: Bacteroidota bacterium; assembly: GCA_030528745.1. Taxonomy (GTDB): domain Bacteria; phylum Bacteroidota; class Bacteroidia; order Flavobacteriales; family Flavobacteriaceae; genus Flavobacterium. The sequence goes on along the minus strand of JAUMYH010000021.1, from coordinate 16,737 downwards.
ATGCCCGAGTCAGATCCTAATACAAAGTATATTGTAGATAGGATAGTTAACTCAATAAAGATAGAATTTACTAATTAAAGCAAATGTATGAATAATATATCATTTATCAATCCAGAGTTTTTTTGGTTTTTATTGATTATCCCTTTGTTGGTGTTTGGATATGTATTTACCTACAAAAAACATTTACCTACGCTTACGATGTCATCAATAGAAGGATTTCAGGGTGTAAAATCCATAAAGGTAAGGCTAAGACATGGTTTGTTTGTGTTAAAATTATTGGCTCTTACGGCTTTGATTGTAGCTATTGCCCGACCAGTTTCGGTAAGTACGTACAGCCGTACCAAAAGCACTCATGGAGTTGATATTATTTTATCTGTAGACGTTTCGGCAAGTATGTTGGCAAGAGATTTAAAACCAAATCGATTAGAATCTTTAAAAAAGGTGGCAGCAGAATTTACAATGAAAAGACCTCAAGACAGAATAGGCTTGGTGGTTTATTCGGCCGAAAGTTATACCAAAACACCAATCACAACCGACAAAAATATAGTACTTAGAGCCATTAGAGACATCAGATATGACAATATTTTGGAAGATGGTACAGCTATAGGAATGGGACTGGCTACAGCTGTAAATAGATTAAAAGAGAGTAAGGCAAAGAGTAAGGTAATTATTCTGATGACCGATGGAGAAAACAATTCTGGATTTTTAGAGCCTCGTACGGCTGCCGAAATAGCCAAGCAATACGATATTAAGGTGTACACCATCGGAATAGGTTCAAATGGATTTGCCGAGACTCCTTATGCCAAAATGTTGGACGAATTTCTTTACAAAATGGTAAAGGTCAAAATAGACGAGGATTTGATGAAAGATATTGCCCAAATAACTGGAGGTAAGTATTTTAGAGCAACAAATAACAAAGACTTAAGCAAGATTTATGAAGAAATTGACAAATTGGAAAAAACCGAGATAGAAGAGCTGAGTTATTCTATTTATGACGAAAAATACCGATTTTTCATCTTTTTGGCGTTGATTTTTATCTTGTTGGAATTTGTGTTAAGACGTACCATATTCAGAGGGTTTATCTAAAGTTAGATTTAAGTTTTTGATTCTAAATAATAGAATTAAGAAAATTATTGCAAAATATAACATTTTCTATATAAAATATAGTAGTAAAAAGAATTATATTTGTTTTTTAATATCATAAAAAAGCACCTATTCAATGGATTTAGAAGAAGTTAAATACTTATATATACTGGCTATTTTGCCTGTTTTGTTGCTGATATATTGGCTTTATGCTATTTGGAAAAAAAATAAACAGAAACAATTTGCAGAAAAGTCTTTACTAAATAGGTTAGCTCCAGAGCAGTCTCCTCGAAAGAATATGCTTAAGTTTGTGATTTTGGTATTTGTGATTTTATTTCTGGTAATTTCACTTGTCAATCCTCGAATTGGAACTAAAACAAAAACTGTAGATACCGAAGGAGTAGATGTTGTTTTTGCTATTGATGTATCCAAAAGTATGTTGGTTCGAGATGTAGCCCCAAATCGATTAGACAAGGCTAAACAAATTGTTTATCAGATAATGAATCAACTTCAGTCGGATCGAATCGGATTGATAGTTTATGCAGGTTCTGCAGCTCCTCTATTGCCGATGACCTCCGATTATGGTATGGCAAAAATGATATTGTCCAATACGGATACCAATATGCTCTCATCTCAAGGTACAGCAATAGCTCAAGCAATTGAATTGGGGGTAAAGTATTTTGATGATGATCAGGCTAATAAACTGTTGGTTTTGCTTTCAGATGGCGAAGATCATCAGGAGGGGTTTGATTTGGCTTTAGAACAGGCTAATCAAATAAATCTGAAAATCCTCTCGGTAGGATTGGGGACAGAAGATGGGGATAAAATTCCTTCCGAAGGGGCTTTTGGGTATATACGCGATAGGGATAATAATTTGGTTATAAGTAAGTTAAATTCGGAGGTGTTGCAGGATATAGCCAAAGCTACTAATGGCGAGTATGTTTTGGGTAACAACACGGCGGAGGTCATTCAGAAGTTTTCCAAAGTGGTAAACGATTTAGAAAAGAGCCGATTCCAAAATCAAGAAATTGCCGAATACGATTCCAAGTTTCAATGGTTTATATTCGTGGCAATACTTCTGCTGATTTTTGACTTTTTTGTATTTGAACGCAAAACCAGATGGATTAAGATATTAAACCTTTTTAATGAAAAAGATAAATGAAATTGATATTCAAAAATATAGTGCTGATTGTGTTGGTGTTATCTTCACTAGCGTTTTCATACTCTCAAACTTCAAATTACCAACAAAAAGAGAGTAAGTATAGAGAATATGCCTCAAAGAATAAAGAAGCATCGAAAGATATGTACAATTTGGGTAATTCAATTTACAAACAGGAGGCGTATAGTGAGAGCAAACATGCCTATATTACTGCGGTAGAAAAATCAACAGATAAATCCCAAAGACACAAAGCATTTCATAATTTGGGAAATGTAATGATGAAAGAGAAAAATTATTCGGCTGCTGTAGAGGCGTACAAAAATGCACTTCGTAACAATCCTAACGATCAACAGACGCGTTATAATTATGCCTTAGCTAAGGAAATGTTAGACAAAAATCCTCCTCCAGATAATCAGGACGATAAGCAACAGGATAATCAGAATCAGAACCAAAATCAAAATAAGCAAAATCAGAACAACGACAATCAGAGTAAAAATAATCAGAATCAGAATCAGAATCAAGACGACAAAGACGAATCTGAAAATCAAGAACAAAAATCAAAGGATAGCAGTTCGGATAGTCAGCAGAAAGGAATGTCCAAACAACATGTCGAAAATATGCTCAAGGCAGTTGAAAACCAAGAAAAAGGCATACAACAAAGAGTGAAAAATAGGCAAAATGTTGAAGAAAAAGAAGGGCAACCAAGACAATCAGACAAAAATTGGTAGTATAATTTGAGCAATTGAAATCAATGAAAAAAAATGTTTTAATCATATTATTGCTTCTTTGTATAGGCAAGGTATTTGGTCAAGTCGAGTTTAAGGCAGAGTTGAGTCGAGACAAAATCGGGCTGAATGAACATGTACGTATTGATTTTGTGATGAATCAAGATGGAGATAATTTAGAAATAGCTCCTTTTGATGGATTTAAAGTAGTCGGAGGACCTTATCAGCAAATTAGCAGTTCGTACATAAATGGAAAAAAATCGTTCCGAAAATCATTCGGATATACGCTTCAGCCCACTCGTAAAGGGGTGCTTATGGTTGGAAAGGCGAAGATTACTATCAATGGTCAGGTGTACGAAACACAACCTCAAAAACTTACAGTAACCGAGGCTGTAAATCGACCAAATGATACTTCGGAGTTAATGGTAGAGGCAGATGAGAGTATTTTTTTTGTGGCTCAAGTTTCCAAAACAAACCCATATCTGAACGAACCGATAAGTGTGGTTTATAAGGTTTATTACAATCCACAAATCGGAGTTTCTAATCCTATAACCAACGCTATTCCAGAGTTTAAAGATTTTTGGTCGCAAGATATAAATAGCAAAAATAACCAACCAAATAAGGAAATTTATAAAGGTAAAGAATACTACAGTGTGGTTATTAAAGAGGTAATACTATATCCTCAAAAGGTCGAAAAACTACAAATCACCCCATATACAATAACTGTAAATACGAAATTGCCAACCAACAAACGCAGCTTTTATGGAACTAGAGTATATCGAGATGTGGAACGTAAAATATCTACTGCAACCATAGATATTAACGTAAAACCATTGCCAGAGCAGGGCAAACCTGTTGATTTTAATGGAGCTGTAGGAGAATTTGATTTTGTAACAACTACCGATCGTACTGCATTGCGTCAAGGCGAATCGGTACAGATGAACATTAGTGTTGAGGGAAGGGGAAATTTTGAACTTTTTGCACTGCCAAAACCTTTGACATCTAGTGGTTTGGAGGTTTATGAACCCAAGGTGTTGAAAGATACTTATGTAACTTCGCAAGGTATAAAGGGCAAGATAACCAACAAGTATACAATCATTCCGCAGTTTCAAGGAAAATACATCATCAAGCCTATTAGTTTTTCGTATTTTAATCCGAAAACCCAACAATATCATACTATCGAATCTTCAGAGTTTGTGATTGATATGATAGACGGCCCAATCAATAATTTAAGCTCGGATAATCAATCAATGGTAAATACTCAAGATTTAGAGCAAAAGCAGGTCAAAAAAGATCAGTTCGAGGGAATTCAAGATACAGCCTCATGGTTGTCTGTTCAGTCCGATGATTTTCTGTTTTCCAAAAGATTTATATTTTGGTTATTATTACCATTATTTCTAATTCCGATATTGGTATTTTTACATAAACAAAAACAAGCTCTTAATCAGAAACAAGCGAATAACAAAAATACGATTCACAGTGGTAAATTAGCTAAAAAATATCTACAAGAAGCTAAACAGAATATTCACAATAAACAAACTTTTTATCAAGCTCTTGAAAAAGGATTACACAATTTTCTGAAGGCAAAACTCAAAGTGGAAACCAGCGAGATGAATAAAGATAAAATTAAAGAAATGCTTACCAATAAAGGAATTGAGCAGGATATAATACAGATGACTATTGAGGTTATCGAAAATGCCGAACTCAATAGGTATGCTCCAAGTATGTCCGATACGGTAGAGGCTGATTATGATAAGGTTATAAAAATAATTAATAGAATCAAATAACTCCAGAATTATGATGAAGAGGATAAGTATTATATTGTTGTTTTTGCTAATACAGTGGTCGGTAGCTCAGGAATTGTTTGATCAGGCAAATCAATACTATAAAGAACAAAAATATCAAGAGGCCATAGATAGTTACCAACAATATTTGGAGCAGAACAAACACCATTCGTGGCAGATTTATTTTAACTTGGGGAATGCCTATTACAAATTAAACAAGATAGCTCCTGCAGTATTTTATTACGAAAAGGCAGCTTTATTGTCGCCAAACAATCCTTCGATTGAGAATAATTTGTTGTTTGTACAAGCCATGCTTGTAGACCCAATTAAGGAGCATCGGCAAACAGGATTTGATATTTGGTTTTACAACATCACCAAGGTCTTAAGTTACGATAATTGGGCAAGGTTAGCCGTAGGGTTTTCAGTGATGGCACTATTATTTTTTGTAGTGTATTATTTTGTAAACAGAACATCTTTAAAAAGAATGTTTTTTAGCATGTTTGTAATTACGGTAATATTAATTCCGATAGTAATTGGAATTGCTTGGTTCGGAAGTGGATTTGTGAAGGGATATAATCCTGCTGTAGTTTTTCAAGAACAGGTTTCGTTGATGCAAGATCCAAATTCTACCACAATCATACGACAGATTCACGAGGGTATAAAAGTAAATATTTTGGAGCAGAAATCAGAACTCTACTATGTAGAATTACCCGATAGAACTAAGGGGTGGATTGATAAAAATTCAGTAAAAATAGTAAAACAAGATAAGTTGTAAAATGGCTAAAAAAATAAAAGATTTGTCCGAACTGGGAGGGTTTGTCTTCTCGACAAATAAAGATTTTGAATTTGAACAAGAACACGAAATCGAAACGCTTCCTAATGACAAACAGCTCCTAGAGGTACATCTAGATAAAAAAAATAGAAATGGCAAAATAGCCACATTAATAAAAGGTTTTCAAGGAAATGAACAGGATTTCAAAATGTTGTCAAAAAAATTAAAAACGCTTTGTGGAGTGGGCGGAAGCCAAAAAGATAACGAGATTATTATTCAAGGAGACTTTAGGGATAAGATTATAGAATTTTTGAAAAAAGAAAATTATAAGGTAAAAAGAGTAGGCGGATGATTTCAGAACTATTATTATGGGTAATAATTCTCATTACGGTATTTATTAGTTATAAGGGTTTTAACGATTATAATTATTTTCGCAAGTATGAATTTCATATAGGTAACATCCAACGAGGCGAAAAATACAGAATGTTTAGCTCGGCATTTCTCCATGCCGATATGATGCATTTGCTGTTTAATATGCTGACCTTGTTTTTCTTTGCTCCAAAAGTAATTTATTATTTTGGCAATTGGGATTTTGTGTTAATTTATATAATAAGTTTGCTCGTAGGGAATTATCTTACGTTTTATCTTTACAAATCGAATTATAATTACCGTGCTGTGGGAGCCTCAGGAGCCGTAACAGGTATAGTATATAGTGCCATATTGATAGACCCCAATGCCAAATTGTATCTGTATTTTGCTATTCCGATACCTGCTTATATTTTCGGAATGGCTTATCTGTTGTATTCAATTTATGGAATGAAGGCTCAAAATACCAATATAGGTCATAGTGCACATCTGGGCGGAGCTATAGCGGGATATTTACTCACATTGTTATTGTATCCGAGTTTGTTGTACAATAATTTTTTGTTGGTGGTGAGTATGGCAATTCCGATTTTGATTTTTATATATATGATGAAAAATAACAAATTATAATTTAGATTAAGTAAATATAAATTTGTTATAAGTAAATACTTTTGTACATTTGCAGGACTAAATTGGTCGTGTAGTAATGTGGAATAGCACAAAAGTAATCGTATTAGGAATGTTGGTACATGTTTTGGCTCTCAAAGCACAGGTAGCCGATACGTTGTATCAGGATATTGAAGGTGTGGTTGTTACAGGGCAGTTAGAACCTCAGTCCATCAGAAAATCAGTACATAATGTAAGGGTTATATCAAATGCGGATATTCAGAATCTGGCGGCAAATAATTTGGGCGATGTCCTGAGTCAGTACCTAAACATCATTGTTACGCCCAACGGACAAACAGGGCGTTCTTCGGTTTCGTTATTTGGGTTAGATGGGCAATATTTTAAAATATTGATAGACAATATTCCCATAGTATCCGATACTGGGCTGGGTAACGAAGTCGATCTTACACAGATTAACCTTGATAATGTAGAACGAATAGAAATTATTGAAGGGGCAATGGGCGTTACGCATGGGGCTAATGCCGTAAGTGGTATTTTGAATATTATTACCAAAAAAAAATCCAATTATGATATAGAGGCATCGGCATCTTTGCAAGAAGAAACAGTAGGCAAGGAATACAGTTGGTTCGATAGAGGAAAGCATATTCAAAATATAAAAATAGCACATACTTTTAAAGATAAATGGTATATATCTTTGGGTGCAAATAGAAATGATTTTAGGGGTTTTTATAACCAACAAAAAGGGAAGGAGTACACCATAAATGATGGAAAAAGAGGCGTAGAATGGCTTCCTAAAGAGCAATTAACAGGCAATGTAACCTTAGGCTATCAGGAGCAAGATACCAGAATATTCTATAAGTTTGATGTTTTTGATGAATTGGTTTCGTATTATAATCCTGTAGTAGTACCAGTGGACAATTATCCATTTCCGAACACCTATTATGCCAATGACAAACAATATCCTACCCGAAGGTATTTTCATCATTTTAATTATTATGGCAAAATATTTTCGGATTACACCCTGAATATTTCAATATCATACCAAAAACAACAGCGAGAGCAAGAGCGTTTTAATTATCATATTTTGGAAAATGAACCTCGTAATAATATTAAGGAGGTTTTCCATGCTAACGAGGTTTGGTATTCGGTAGGAACAATTAATAATTTTATTAAAAATAAAAATTATGATTTTCAGTTAGGATACGAATTGGTAAATGAAAATAGCTTTGCTAATGCCAATGCAGGAATGTTCAGAAACGATAATCAAGAGGCTCATAATGTTCAGAAACGTTTTGAAAATTATGACTTGTTTTGGCTTTCAGAGATGCATTTTGAAAATGGTTTTTCGTTAAGACCAGGATTCCGATATTCGTTTCAGTCCAAATTCCAAAATCAACATTCCTACTCAATAGCAATGCGTTATCTCATTACCGAAACCTCAGAAGTGAGATTGTCATCGGGCAAATCGTATCGCACCCCAAACTTTAGCGAATTGTACACTTATTTTGTAGATTCAAATCACAATATTCAAGGTAATGATGAGCTTGTGCCAGAGCAAGGATTTTATACCGAAGCCAATTACAAAAGAAATTTCTATTCTTCAGACAAATTTTCCTCGAATCATGCTTTAACAATGGGTTTTATGAAGGTAAAAGACAAAATAAATCTTTCGTTGGTAAGCCTATATCCTATATCGCAATACAAATACGTAAACATTGACGATTATAAAATGTGGAATGCCACATTAGACAATAAATTTTCGTATCAAAATTTAGACATATCCTTGGGTTTTGCCCTAATAGGTATATCACAGCAAATCAGGTCTGATGTGTTTGGTACGGCATCTGATGATAAATTCCTATACTCGTTCAATGTAAATACTTCGGTAAGCTACAAGCTGCCCGAGCAGAATATGATATTCAGTTTGTATTACAAGCACAATGGCAGAACGCAACAATTCATAGCCGATCAGAGCAGTGCTGTAGGCTTTACAATATCGGAGGTTCAGGCGTATAATTGGTTAGATGCTTCTGTAAAAAAAGCATTTTTAAATAAAAAGATAGACCTCATATTTGGAGTTCGTAATTTGTTGGATATTAAACAAATAAATACCACATCTCAGTCCAATATCGGAGGAGGAGTTCACGGAGGAGGAAACAATGCCATTATGCTTGGTTATGGAAGGTCTTATTTTGTAAATTTCACCTATAATTTTCGTCTGTAATTTAGATTATTATGAATAAAATTTATCTGATAATAGCTTTAATCACATTGTTATTTTCTTGTAAGGAGGACAACAAGGGGGAGCGTTTGTACGCTGTAAGTTTTGCAGTACCATCAATTAATGTAAGTCCTCAAGGTGTTACCCAAGTTAAGGTAATGTTTTCACAACCAACCACACAGGCAGGAACATTGCGTATTCGGCTTGATAACGAACAAACGGTATATGGTGTAGATTATATTACCAATCCAGAGTTTGTTAATGACGAGCTTTCTCTGGAATTTGAAAAAGGAGTTAGCGCTGTATCATTTGATTTTCAGAGTTTTGTTCAACAACAAGAAGGCATGTCCAAGAGGGTAATCTTTAGTTTGGTATCCAATACCATTGATTACACGATTCTGAGTAATACCTCTATCATCTTGAATTTCGCAGAAACAGCCCTGATAGGCAGTTCATTAGCTCCTGAAGTCGGAGGTGCTAATCAACCCAACCAAGTATATGTCGATTTAAGTTCAGGACAGATGACAGCAGTGCCACGAACTTCGTGGGATTTAGGGTTTTATACAGGTGATGATTATCGAGTGATATTGAACAGTTCGGTAAAAATGTCAGCAAAATCATTGCAAACCACAGATATTAGTTTATTAGCATCAGAAGATAGCTCAATGCTCATAGGGCAAGGAGCAGGAAATGCCTCGCAAATAGACGACCCCTCAGGCGATATTACGCAGACGGCAATAGCCGCTATAGCTCAAGATGATGCTCAAAATCAAGTATATTTGATTAATTTAGGAAGTAATCCATCAAGTGTTCCGCCTACATTAGGCTCAGTAGGAACTGATACAGGCACTCATAGAGGTTGGATAAAAGCACGAATATTAAGACATGCTGGCGGAGGTTATTTATTACAATATGCCAACTTAGACCAATCCGATTATCAAGAGATAGTAATCGACAAACAAACAGACTATAATTTTGTATTCTTTAGTTTCAATACCCAATCACAAGTAATGGTAGAGCCTCACAAAACCCAATGGGACTTAAACTTTACTACTTTTACCAATACATTTGAATTTGGAGGTGTACTGTTACCTTATTTTTATTCGGATTTTATACTAAATAACAGTAGGGCAGGAGTAGAGGTTTACAGCGTGTCTACGGACGATTACACCTACGAGTCTTTTTCGTATTCCGATGTAGATTATGCTAATTTTCAGAACAATCAAACTACCATAGGGGCTACATGGCGTTCTACAAGTACTACAGGCCCTGACGGCGTTCCTATATCGCAATTTGAGGTGTTTACAAATTTGTTCTACATCATCAAAGATACCTCTGGTAATATATACAAACTTAAGATGACTCAAGGAGTGCTAGAAAATGGCGAACGAGGTCATCCAAGATTCGTGTATCAGCTATTGTAACGAATCAACTTCGATTTGTCTTTTGTTGGATTTTTAATTTTGTTTAAATATGAGTGCCAAGCCCATAAATGCGAAATCACTTAATCTATTCTGTCGCATCTATGCTCAGTACCACAAACAAGGTTTTAATATCTAATGTTTTACACTACAAAAATCATAATTCCTCGTTTGTTTTCAAAAAGCCGAGATAGGTTAAATATTTATTTATAACTTTGCACTCATATTTAAACAAATCGAGTAATAGTGCCGTATATGTTAGATTTATTAAAGTTGGATTGTTTTGTTTTGAAATTGACTTGTAGGGTCTCTTCAGAATGTTTATTTAACAGAAATACTAACAAATAAAGAGCAGAATCTATAAATAGAAAAACATGATATATGAATGTATTTTATTCAGAAGAAGCATACAACCAACTTAACACACACATCAATCAATATAAATATTCTAAAATTTTTATACTAACAGATACCAATACCAACGAATGTTGTACCCCTATCTTTTTACCAGAGTTGGCAACCCACATTCCTATAGAAACAATCGAAATAGAAGCAGGAGAAGAAAACAAAACCATTGATACCTGTGTTCAACTCTGGAATGTCCTAAACGAATTGGGTGCGGACAGAAAAAGCCTTATAATAGCTTTGGGAGGAGGAGTAATTACTGATATTGGAGGGTTTGTAGCATCTGTATACAAAAGAGGAATACATTACATTAATGTGCCTACATCATTATTAGCAATGGTAGATGCCGCCATAGGAGGTAAAAATGGAGTAGATTTGGGCAGTGCCAAAAATCAGGTAGGAACAATCAATCCTGCACAGATGGTCGTGGTAGACTTCAGATTTTTAGACACTCTTCCTCCTGTGCAGGTCAGGTCAGGTTATGCCGAAATGCTCAAACACGGACTTATTCAAGACAAGGCCTATTGGGAGCTGTTGCAGAACTTTTCCAATATTAATACCAATCAGATAGATGAACTTATAATAACTTCAATAGATATTAAAAATCAAATAATAAACCAAGACCCTACCGAGGAGGGAATCCGTAAAGCATTGAATTTCGGACACACCTTAGGACACGCTATTGAAGGCTATTGTATCGAAAATCCAAACAGAAATACATTATTGCACGGAGAGGCCATTGCAATAGGAATGATACTCGAGAGTTATATATCGTACAAAAAAAATTATATATCGCAAGAAGATTACCAACAGATTAAAAACACCTTTAAGCAGATATATCCCTTTGTAGAATTTGACAAAACAGAAATAGAACAAATCATACAACTAACCACCTTTGATAAAAAAAACGAAAACGGAAAAATTTACTTCACATTACTCGACACCATAGGCAATGTATCGATTAACCAACAAGTAGCTACAGAACTTATTTACGAGGCGTTTGATGATTATTATAAAGATTAAAAAATACCTTTTTAAAATAAATAAATATGCAAGATAAAAATAAAACATTAGGAGAATTTGTAATAGAAAAACAAGAGGAGTTCAAATATTCTTCTGGCGAATTATCTCGAATTATCAATGCTATCAGGTTGGCAGCCAAAGTAGTAAATCACGAAGTAAACAAAGCTGGTTTGGTAGATATAATTGGAGCTGTAGGAACAGAAAATATACAAGGCGAAGCACAACAAAAATTAGACGTATATGCCAACGAAGTGTTTATTCAAACCCTGATAAATAGAGAAATCGTCTGCGGAATTGCCTCTGAAGAAAATGATGATTTCATAGCCATTGAAGGAAAGGACAAAGGCAATAATAATAAGTATGTAGTACTGATGGATCCGCTCGACGGCTCTTCAAATATTGACGTGAACGTATCTGTCGGAACAATCTTTTCGGTATATCGTAGAGTTACACCTATAGGAACGCCTGTTACTATTGATGATTTCCTGCAACCTGGCAATCAACAAGTAGCCGCTGGATACGTAATATACGGAACTTCAACAATGTTGGTGTATACCACAGGACACGGAGTAAATGGATTTACGCTCAATCCTGCCATAGGAACTTTTTACCTATCGCATCCAAATATCAAATTCCCTGATGCCGAAAAAATATATTCTATAAATGAAGGCAATTATCTTCAATTCCCTCAAGGGGTAAAGGATTATTTGAAATACTGTCAGGCACAAGAAGGAAATCGCCCATATACATCAAGATATATCGGTAGTTTGGTGGCTGATTTTCACAGAAATATGCTCAAAGGAGGTATTTACATTTATCCGCAAACTGCCAAATCGCCTAAAGGAAAATTAAGATTGTTATACGAGGGTAATCCGATAGCCTTTATCACCGAACAAGCAGGAGGGAAGGCTTCGGACGGATACAGACGCATAATGGATATTAAACCTGAAGAACTACATCAAAGAGTTCCTTTGTTCTGTGGAAATGCTTCTATGGTTGAAAAAGCAGAAGAATTTATGCGAAATGCCCAATAAATAGCACAAAACTTTATAACAACTGAATGAATTTGTTTGAAAAACGCCATGTTATATCAATAAATTCATTCAGTTTTCTTGTGTCATTATCCCAAAATATTCTCCCATTGTTCGATGATTTGAGCCACAAGACCGCTCTCCTCGACAATACTTTCCGAAAGTTCTTTTTTGGATTGTTGCAAACCGATAATCTTTTCTTCCACCGTGCCTTTGGCTACAAACCGAATCACATTGACTTTGTTCTGCTGACCGATGCGATGAGCCCTTCCGATGGCTTGTTTCTCCGAAAACGGATTCCACCACGGATCGAGCAGAAAAACGTGCGATGCGGCGGTCAAGTTCAAGCCTACTTCGCCTGTTTTCAGTGAGATAAAGAAAAATTGCACCTCAGGTTGCTCTTGAAATTGCATCACTTGGGTTTTTCGCTCCTGAATGGGAACAGCACCTGTGAGCTTCGAATAGGCAACCCCTTTGGCATCGCACCACGACTCAAAAATCGCCAGATGTTTGACAAAAGAACTGAATATAAGTGCCTTCTGCTTCGACTGAATTAACGCCTCCAAATGGCTGACAACCTCCTCGTATTTCCCTGATGCGATAGGACTTTGACTATCGACCAACTGCGGATGATTGCTGATTTGCCGAAGTCGCATCAATACATTGAGAGCGTGGGTATTAAACATCGATTTATCCACCTTCAAAAGGGCATTCCGAGCCTTCGACTTTTCCGACTCGTACCACTTTTTCTGCTCCGAATCAAGCTCACAGTAGGCAATTTGTTCGGTCATCTCGGGCAAATCCTCCAAAACCTGCTCTTTGGTTCTTCGGAGTAAAAACGGACTGATAATCGTTTTGAGTTCTTCCAAAACAAGAGGGTCTTGCCGTTTTTCGATTCCTGTTTTAAAATAATTGGAAAAATGCGAAAACGTCCCTAAAATATTCGGATTGATAAACTGCATTTGAGCCCACAAATCGCTCAAAGAGTTCTCGATGGGCGTACCGCTGAGCGATATTTTGTGCTGAGCGTTAAGGCTTCCGATTGCCTTAAAGGTTTGCGAATCTTTATTCTTGATACGCTGACTTTCGTCCAAAATGATATAGCGAAATTGTTGTTTCTGTAGTAGTGCCACATCGCGAGTTACGGTGGTGTAGGTGGTAAAAACTACATCGTAATTGATTAGGCGTGAGGCAATTCGCTTACGGTCGATGCCTGTGTAGGCAATACATTTGAAATGCGGAGCAAAGCGTTTGGTTTCGTCATACCAATTGAAAACCAATGACGAGGGCAATACCACCAAGGCTCGAAGCGGTTGTTTTTGTTTCTCCGTTTCGGAAAAAAGTGTCATCTGTCGGCTTTCTTCTTCGGGGAGTTCGTCGTGAACTGCCACTAGTAAAGCGATGGTTTGCAGGGTTTTACCCAATCCCATATCGTCAGCCAAACAAGCCCCCATTCCGTTGTAATGATGCTCCAAAAGCCAACGCACCCCAGCCTGTTGGTAGGGGCGTAGCGTAGCCCTCAATCGTGGCGAAGGCGTATAATTCACGTTGGTTTGCAAGGTTTGAGGCTGTAATTCAGGGAGTTCGCTCAATAGGGCGTAATTACTTTTGGCAAGACGCACCCCCTGTGGCTCGGTTTTGGTAAATTTTGCCAAAGTGCCATATTTGCTAAACCATTCCGCAGGAATTAAAAAAAGACTTCCATCGGGCAGTTCAAAAATGGGATTGTTGCTTTTGAGATTTCCGATTAAATCTTTAAAATCGAGCCAATGGTCGCCTAGTCGGATTCTGATGTGTATGTCGAACCAGTCGTTGTTTTGGTTTGAATGCTGACTTTCGATTTGCGGAAAATTCAGATGTAACGGCTTGTCGTTCAGACGTATTTTGCAAAGGTCAAAACCAGCTTCTTCCAAATTCTTTCTGTTTTCCACAAGAATTTCCAACGCTCCGAATCCCTCATTTGTAGGTAAAAACCAACCTTTTTCGTAGTGCAATCCCATACTTTTGAGCCTTTCGATATAGGGGGCTTCTTGCTCTGGCTCTCGTTTGAATTGTATGATTTTCAGCTCGTTATACGCCTCCTGTACCAAACTTGAAAAGGACGATTTGGATTCGTTACTATAAAAATAATGCCCTTGATAATTCCAACGGAGATAAATCTTATAGGTGTTCAACAAAAAATCGTGCGACAGCAAAAGGCTCACCTCCTGAAGCGTATTTTTGGTAATTACCTCAAATCCAATAGGGTGAATGCTTACCTTTTTTAAAATTTCCTTTAAAAATTTTTCAAAATACACGCCGATTGTCTTTTGCGGAATGCGTATGCTGTCCTTTTCGAGAAATCCTTTGAGGTGTATGGGTTTGATGTTTTCCAAACGAGACAGATTCCCATTGACAACCAGCCAGTTGTGTTGGTTGTTGAGCAGCGTTATGCGTTGTTGGTGTGGCGTTATTTTGGTTTCATTTTCAAGGAGATACATTCTGTAAAGAACCTCAGAGGGCGTTTTTTCAAACTCCAAAAACGGTGTAAAATGCCTTGTTTGGGTTTGCACCTCAAAGGGTTGAATTTCTTTGTTTTGCTGTGCGTTTACGGTAAGCAGTACGCCATTTTGACTGATGATTTCGAGCATTTGGTGGGTTCTGTCTTCGATATAATTTTTGATGTATTGCTTCTTTTTGGGGTCTTCATATAGTAGCGTGAGCAGGTTTGACTTGGTTTTATTTTTCAAAAACTTATCGAGCAGCACCTCGCGTTGCAGACTTTGTGTGTGTTGCAAAAGACTTGTATCGGCTTCCGAGAGGGTCAATTCAGGAATTGTTTTCAGCACATTTTGGGTTGCCTTTTTGAAAATGTACAAGGCATTTACACTGCGATACACTAGGTAAGGCGTGGGCAAAAAGAGGTCGAAATCGGCATCGAAACTCAAATCAAAACACAATATATAGTCTTGCTTTTGGCTGGAAATCATATAATTAAGTTAGTAGGGAGGTTTATTTATTATTGTTTTATTTTTCCTACATTCAACCCACAAAGGTAACTTTTTGTGAGGACAAATAAAAAGGAAAGCCGAAATTTTCCTCGGTTTATTCTTACAATTTTCTAAGACCCTGTTTAAAAATTAAATTTCAAAATTTTGTATAGCGAATTTTACACAAAGAGAACTCATCTCGACTTTTCATTTTGTTTGAATTTTCTGAGTCCTAAGAGGATAAAAGCGAGGTAGTTAAAACCTAACTAACTACTTACGGTAGTGTCAAAACGATTTAAAACCGAACGAAAACTGTCCATCCAAGCGTTGCTTCTTTCAATAGTGTAACGCTCTTTGTAGCGTTTTTTATCGAAATAATTTTCCGTTTCGGAGTCTGATTTTTTGTTTCGTTTGTTTTCACAAATATTAGCGACAATGCCCTCCGAAGCGGTTATTTTTCGAAGATTTTCGCTGTAAAAACCTGCATCAAAATTCACAAATAAACCCTCTGTGCGGATTCCAGCCCTTTTTAAAACAGATGTAACTTCCTCAAAATGAACCTCTATATTGTATAAATCGTGATGTTCGCCCGAAACAGGTTGAGACATCGCCAACATCAATCCCTGTCTGTCGGACAAAAACAAACTATTAGTCGTTTTTGCTTTTTACCCTTGATTATATATCTAACAGTAGCCATATTTTTGTCCTTTATTTTCCCATTTTACACTAAACAAAAGTAGTGTATAACTACGTATCAGAAAAATAAATAACTAAAAATTAACGATATATGCGGATATATATAGTTATATTTGCAATTGATTATTCTAAAATGAAGCATAAAACTCTTTGAGACAGATAATTTTGTGTTTAAACAAATTTTCTTTTCCTTACCTTATTTTTCAAACGGAGGACGTTATAAAAAACCAAAAAAAATGGTATCTTTGTCCCTTGTATCAATTTAATAGTTAATAATTTAAGAATCAGCTATACGCCCAAAGCGAGTAGCCATTAGCAATAGAAAATGAAAAACATACGTAATTTCTGCATCATCGCACACATCGACCACGGAAAAAGTACGCTGGCTGACCGCCTTTTGGACTTTACCAAAACCATCACCGAACGCGAAAAACAAGACCAACTCCTTGATAATATGG
>JAUMYH010000020.1:30233-32979 GCA_030528745.1 Bacteroidota bacterium | reverse complement strand
ATTTATTTTATAAATTTGTGGCATAAAAAATTGCACTTGGGGGTTGAATCTAAGACTTCTTTTTCTTTTAGGTAAGTGTAGGATAATTTTTCTTTCTATCGTATCTTTGTCCAGTACTACAAACAAGGTCTTAGTTTTTTTATGTTTTGCACCACAAAAATCGTAATTCCTTGTTTGTTTTCAAAAAGTCAAGATAGGCTCTATCATTGCAATAATTCTAACCATTGCTTTCCAATATTTTCCTCAGAAAACATTTGAGCCGTTGTATAGGTATTTTCCTTACAAGTTGCATACAAATTTGGGTCTTCAATCATTAAATTTAGAGCTTTCACTAAGTCTTCCTCGTCTTGATCTTTTACTAAAAGCCCATTGTATTTATGATTGATGATTTCATTAGGCCCTGTGTAACAATCATAACTCACCACTGGCGTTTGACATGCAAAACTTTCTAAAATCACGTTTGGAAATCCCTCATTTTTACTCGTTAATAACATCAACTTTGCTGCTTTCAGATACGGATATGGATTGGGTTCAAATCCTACAAATACCACCTTATCATCTAACTGAAGTTGTTGAGCTTTTTGCTCCATTTTCGCTCTTAATTCTCCATCTCCTATCAGGACTAGTTTTATTCCTTTTTGAGGCAAAATACTCTTGGCGTAGGCAGCTATCATCACATCTTGTTGTTTGATATTGTTACTTGGCATCCTTCCCAAACCTACTACAAAGGGAGTATCTATCGGCACTTTGTAAGCTTCCGACTTGAATTTAATTCGCTCTAAATCAACAATATTGTATATGGTTTTGGTATTTGTATAGGCATATTTTTGTTTTACCTGATTTTCTATAGCTTTGGATACGGTTACTATGCAATGCGATTTTTTAAATATATTTCGAGCCACCAATTCATTTTTTGTAAAATATCCATAAAGCCTTGCTCCTCTGATACTCGGTATGTATTTAGCGTTATTGAACAGGCATTTTACCAAAAAATATTCGCTATAAAATGTTCCTCTGTATCTAAAATCAATGATAAAATCAAATTTATGTTTTTTTACATATTTATACAATTTAATGTATCGGTCTACCTTCTGAAACAAATTCATTTTGTCAAATTTGCCTAAATTAAATAACTCTCCTGCATAATCATATCCAAGAAAATCTTCAAAGATAATATTATAGATTTGATACCCTTTTTGGGATAAAAATAACGACAAGGTCGCGTGAGCCCTTTCGGAGCCTCCCCTACTCAAAGAATTTCCTATTATACAAATCTTTATCTTTTGTTTATCTATCATGGACATTTTTTCATATTTTTGACAAATATAAATAATTAACGGTACAAAATCACAAAACAAACCAATGCGAATACTACTGATAGGCGAATACAGCAAACTTCACAACTCACTCAAAAAGGGTTTAGAGGCTCATGGACACGAAGTGTTTTTGGTTGGTATGGGCGATTCTTTTAAAAAATTCCACACCGATTATAACTACGATGCTGTAACTTGTTTGAAACCTTGGTTTAAAATTCCTAATAAAATTTTTAAACTCATTTTCAAAAAAGACTTATCCTATCTTGAACGTGCCTACAGATTTGCTAAAATTTTGCCACAGCTCAAAAATTATGATGTGATACAACTCATTAACGAAGCTCCTATTCAAACCTTTGTCGAAATAGAAAAATGGCTTCTGGACAAACTCATCAAGCAAAACAAAAAAACATTTTTGCTTTCTTGTGGAGCAGATTATCCTTCGGTACAATTTGCCTTTGAGCAAAAATTAAGATATTCTATTTTTGATATAATCAAACAAGACCCCAAAAACGCCCAATTTCTTACACACCCACTCAAATATTTGCAACCCAAATATCGAGATTTATCGCAATTTTTGTACAAAAATACACAAGGCGTGATTGCTTCGGATTGGGATTATGTATTGCCTTTAGAAAATCACCCTCATTTTTTAGGTTTAATTCCCAACCCCATTATATTAGATGAAAAACCAATTGTGCCGATAACAATTGTAGAGAAAATCATCATTTTTTTGGGCATCAACACCAATGCACGTATCAAAAAAGGTATTCCGTATTTTGAAAAAGCCCTTGAAATCATCAAGCAAAAATATTCCGATAAAGTAGCAATTATTGTAACCAAAGACCTCCCTTACTCCGAATATATCAAAGCATATAATCAAGCACACATACTTTTGGACCAAATATACGCTTATGATCAGGGATACAATGCTTTAGAGGCAATGGCACAAGGAAAAGTTGTATTCACGGGAGCCGAATCTGAATTCAATAAGCATTATAATTTGCACCAAGACCAAGTTGCCATAAATAGTTTGCCCAATGTAGATTATTTGGTCGAAAAATTAAGTCTGCTTATAGAAAATCCTCAGAAAATCAGTCAAATAAGTCTTGAAGCTCAAAAATTCATTCGTACGCACCATTATTATATTGATGTGGCAAAACAATACATCACAACTTGGGAGGGTAACTAGTGTGGCATTGTATTTGCATTACTCAAAAGTAAACAAAAATACAAGTTTATGAAAAACACAAAAAAAGTATTATTAGGATTATTCATTTTTGGTACAACATCAATATTTGCTCAAACGCCAACTGAACCAGAAACAATAGAAGTTCCTTCTACAACATCAGAAGTAAACTTAACCGAAGAGCAAAAGAAAGGAATTGCTGAAAAACAAAACGAATTAAAAGAGGAAAAAAAACAACTCGACC
>JAUMYH010000020.1:13185-30208 GCA_030528745.1 Bacteroidota bacterium | reverse complement strand
AAAAGCCCTTAAAGCCCACGAAAAAGAACAGAAAGAGCTTATAAAGCTCAAAGAAGCGGAAGCTAAGAATGCTAAAAAAGCGGCTGATTTAGAAAAAGAAAAACTAAAAGCTGAAGAAAAACATTTTAAGGCAGAACAAAAAAATGCTAAAAAAGTTGCCAATTTAGAGAAAGAAAAACTCAAAGCAGAGGAAAAACAATTAAAATTAGCCGAAAAACAAGCTAAAGCAACTGAAAAAGCACAAAAAGAATACAATAAGGCTTCTGATAAGTATGCTAAAGCTAAAATTGAGTTAGAAAAAGACATCAACAAATTAGAAAAAGACAAATTAAAAGGTAAGTTATCGCCTGTTGATTTGCAAAAAAAAGAACTTAAAATAAAAGATAAAGAACTCGAATTAAAAGAGTTGGAGCTTAAAATGGAAAAAGCTCAACGAAAGATACACTAATATTTTTTTCATACACATTTTTCTAAACACCTTGCAATTGTGTAAGGTGTTTTTTAGTTGCTTTCTTATGATATTTATCGTATTTTCGCGGTTTAAAATCAATTACAGATGGCTAAACAAGATGATATATTTAAAAATGTAATTTCTCACGCTAAAGAATATGGTTATATAACTCCTTCTAGTGAGATATATGACGGATTAAGTGCGGTGTACGATTATGCCCAGAATGGAGTAGAACTCAAAAAAAATATCCGAGAATACTGGTGGAAGTCAATGGTGCAACTCCACGAAAACATAGTCGGAATAGATGCCGCAATACTTATGCACCCTACCACTTGGAAGGCTTCTGGACACGTAGACGCTTTCAATGATCCGCTTATTGACAACAAAGATTCCAAAAAACGCTATCGTGCCGATGTATTAATTGAGGATTATTGTGAAAAAATTACTCAAAAAATTGAGAAAGAGATAGAAAAAGCTCGTAAACGCTTTGGCGAGAGCTTTGACCAAGAGCAATTTACAAGCACCAACGAACGTGTAGTTGGATACATTAACCAACGCAAAGAAATATTAGAACGCATGGCTCGTGGTCTGGACAATGGCGATTTGGCTGATGTAAAAAATCTGATTGACGAACTTGGTATTGCCGACCCTGAAACAGGTTCAAAAAATTGGACTGAAGTACGACAATTCAACCTTATGTTTGGAACCAAATTGGGTGCATCTGCCGATAATAGTATGGATTTGTACCTCAGACCCGAAACAGCTCAAGGTATATTTGTAAACTTCCTCAACGTACAAAAAACAGGACGTATGAGAATCCCATTTGGAATAGCACAAACAGGTAAGGCTTTCCGAAACGAAATCGTAGCACGTCAGTTTATATTCCGTATGCGCGAATTTGAACAAATGGAAATGCAGTTTTTCGTAAAACCTGGCGATGAAATTAAATGGTACGAATATTGGAAAGAAACACGTCTTAAATGGCATCTTTCACTTGGTTTGGGGCGAGAAAATTATCGTTTTCACGATCACGAAAAACTAGCTCATTATGCCAATGCTGCTTGTGATATCGAATTTAATTTCCCTTTTGGCTTTAAAGAACTAGAAGGTATCCATTCGCGAACCGATTTTGACCTTAAAGCTCACGAGGGTTATTCAGGAAAAAAACTGCAATACTTTGACAACGAACTCAATCAAAGTTATGTGCCTTATGTGGTAGAAACTTCAGTTGGACTTGATAGATTGTTTTTGGCTATTTTCTCCAATTCCCTAAAAGAAGAAACCCTAAACGATGGCTCGGTACGAACTGTATTAAAATTACCTGCAATCCTAGCACCTACCAAAGTAGCTGTACTTCCTCTTGTCAAAAAAGACGGACTTCCTGAAGTAGCTCAACAGATTGTAAACGATTTGAAATGGGATATGACCGTAGGCTATGACGAAAAAGATGCTGTAGGGCGTAGATACCGCCGTCAAGATGCTTTAGGTACTCCATATTGTATAACTGTAGATCATCAAACTTTAGAGGACAACAGCGTAACTATCCGATTCAGAGATTCTATGGAGCAAAAACGTATTGCTATCGCGGAAATCAAACATCTTATCTTGGAAGAAATAAGTCTTAAAAATTGGCTTAAATAATAATAAACGTAAGGCTATCTTAACTCCAATTAAGAAGCCTTACTTTTTAGGAAAAACTATGAAAAAATTTTTAATTGTTGGTCTAGGCAACATCGGAATCGAATATGTGAATACACGTCATAATATAGGTTTTAAAATAGTAGATTATATTGCCAAACAAGAAAACGCTCATTTTGAAAATCTAAAATTAGGGGCTTTGTGCAAAATCAATCTGAAAGGTAAGCAAGTATTACTGCTCAAACCCAATACCTATATGAACCTTAGCGGAAAAGCTGTTCAATACTGGCAAAAACAAGAAAATATCCCTTTGGAAAACACTCTGATAATTACCGATGATTTGAATCTGCCTTTTGGAAGCATTCGGCTGAAATCCAAAGGAAGCGATGGCGGACACAACGGACTCAAAAACATCAACCTTGTATTGAACACCCAAGAATATGCTCGATTTAGATTCGGTATAAGCGATGACTTTAAAAAAGGTAAACAGGTAGATTACGTGCTTGGCGAATGGACGCTTGAGGAACAAAAGGCTCTTGAGGAACGTTTGGACACCTCTGCTAAGGCTGTACGTTCGTTCGTTTTAAGTGGCATAGCCCAAACCATGTCAGATTACAACGGAAAATAACATTCCAAAAACTTGATTTTGGTAAACAGAGGCTAAAACCATCTTCTGGTAATTAACTTGCCTAATGATTGTGGGTCTATGGTTATTACAAATCGAATGCGTTCTAGGTAATCAGATTCATTAATTTCGAGTCCTAAATTAGAATAAATTGGAAAATAAATCTCAAAATAATCCGTTAGAAAATTCAGTCTGATGCCACTATCGTAAATAAATTCGATGGGGTGATATTTATTTTTGAGCATTCCCAAATCGGCGTAGGCTTCTATCCAATTCCACAAATTAAAACTCACATTACTACTCAAAAGCCATTGACTTGCAAAAGGCGTTACTCTTGATTTAAAACCTCCTTCGGTAGTGATGTACTGTTGTGAAAAAAATCCACTACTCTCCGACCTTCCGTAATAATTATAATCGAATAAATAATCGGTAGACCTACTGGTTGCTATGTCAAAATAATTAGATGTTGTAGCCTTATGCGTAAAGGCACTTCCAAAAAATCTAAGATTGAGTTGGCGTTTATTATACAACCTTCTGAACTCGACCTCCGATGATATTTTTCCAAAGAGATTTGATAATTGAAAATCTAACTGAAAATTAAATTTTTTGGTTATTTCCAATAGCGAATTTATATATCTAAGATTAAAAATCGTATAATCTTGTTCGTTATTGGAGGTGGTAAATTCACTTTCTTCCCGAAATACAGATACCAGCCTTGCCTGTACGGCTTGTTGTTTATTTTCTCTAAAAAATGGTTCTCTTATCCGAAACAAAACCGAGGGAATAATTCGCGTATAGGTGGCATCGTAGGTGTAATTGTAATGATTAACTCTAAAGGAATAATTTACCGAATACAAATTTCCCTCTCGGAAAATATTTTCGTAATTCAAATAAACAGAACCAGCTATTTTATTTTGTTTAAACGAATAAACAGGATTAAGAGCTAGGGTTAATGGCCGCCTTATCAAGGATTTGTTGGTAAGCCTAACCCCTGGTGAAAATCCGTTGTACAGATTATATGTAAAATCTGGTGTATAAAACACTTGATTGTATCGAGCATCTTCAAAATCGCGATAAAATGTAAATTTAATAGGTCTGAATCGTTGAAGTAACCTCCTGTTGTACAGATAATTATTTCGTTTGTTATACTCTGGAACAATTGTATTATGGTTCAGTACAAATTGCTCTATTGATTTGTCAAAAGACAAAATGGTATCTTTCTGAGGAGGTATTTCTACCCATGTTTCTAAACTTAACTTTTTGTCCTTAACACTATACAAGGGTATCGGAACTTGTACTTCTGCTTTATTTCGGATTTTAAGATATATCGAGTCGTTATCCCGCTTGAGATGAACCAAACTATAATCAATATACTTTCGGCTATGGACTACTTGCTCAAAAAAATAATCTATGTCCAAATCCGATTGGTTATATTTTTTGAATAATTGAACAAAATCGTTCTGGGTGGTAAATTGTTGTTGATTTAACAATATAAATTCTTTGAAAATTTTGTCTATATTCTCCGAGCCTATCAGATTGGACAGGTAATTCATATCCAAACCAGCTTTGTATCTGGCACCTATTTTTTCATTAAACTTGATTAATTTATCTTTGGGGGTCGAAGTGGCTTGATCCAAATTCTTACGAGCCATAAACAGATACACATAATACAACTGGGCATCAAAACCAAGCTCCGCAGCATAATATTTTTTCAAAATCCCATACTTTGTATATTTTCCGACCATAGTAAGCTCTTGATAAAAATGATTGACATATTGCACCAAAACATACATTGCCATTGCATTGGATATCCAACCCTGATTGCGATGGTCTATTTGCAGATTATCAGACAGATAGGTTTCTAAATAGGTTTTTAGAAACTTCAATTCGTAAATAAATTCAGCTGGAAAAGGACTTAATACCGAGGGTAATTGATTAAGCCCATAAAAAGGATTTTTCTGATAGGCGGCATTAGATATTAATATTTTCGAGGGTGTAAATCCATACTTCTGATTTACAAACGAACTTACCTTTTGTATAATGACCAATTTCTGAAAATCGTCTAATTTAGCGTCTAACAAATCTGTAACTACTTCTTTTTCAGAATCTTTATATTCTAAATGTTTTAATTCTTTTCCAATTATAACATCAATATTTTGGGCATATCCTTCAAGTATTATATCATTTGATTCTGGTCGCGTTTTTAAATTAGACAATACGTTATATTCAGAAATATTTTTCAAATTAATGTTGAAATACACCCTCGCATTGGTTATATCTTGCAGATTTTCATTACTTTGCAACAAAAATCCTTGCGAAGTATATTCGGCAGGTAGCAACAACCATTCTTTTAGTTCAAATCTATTGTCCGAAAATCCGTATCCAGTGAATTTTGCATGAGGGATTTTAAGTGTATATTGCAAATCAAGCTCTATCGGCTGACTGGGCAACAGAGGTTTGTTAAGCCTTATAAACAGCAAATCAAGGTTTGTCAATTTGCGATAGCACTCGACCTTATATTCATCTGAAGCACTGCATTGTTGAATCGTTGTTTTTGCCAGCTCAAAATCTGAAGCATAGTAATAACTGCGTACAAACTCATCTGAAAATCTTTTGGATATAGAAGTTTCTTTACTCGAAAAAGCATTGTTCCAATCGTTAAGCACCAATTCTGTTATCGTATCATTTGACGTATTGGTGTACAACAATTTTTGACGAACCAAAAGTTCTTTTGTTTGAAAATCTACCTCAACAGAGGCTTCTACAACATGCTGCTGTCCTGATAGATTTTTTATAAAAAAGAAAAAAAACAATATATATATAGCTCTTAACATTCGGAATTTGAAAAATATATTGTAAAAGTACCTATTTTTCTAAAAATAAAAAAACTCTCTTAAAAATTATTAAGAGAGTTTTCGATTTTAAAAATATTTATGAATAAATCTTTACCAAATAAGTACTAAACTGTTTCTACAGTTTCTGTCTGCTGTTGGTCTTGTTCTTCTTGAGGAATAATTTTGTCTGCTCCACTCTTAATAATCATATCTGACATAATTGGTGTAGCGATGAATAACGAAGTAAATGTACCCACAACAATACCTATTAAAATAGCAAATATAAATCCTCTAAGTGATTCGCCACCAAAGATGAAGATTGCCAACAACACCACTATCAAACTCAACGATACGTTGATAGTTCTACTAAGAGTAGTATTGAGGGCGTTATTTACCGTATCCTTAAAGTCCTCACCTGTTTGGTTACGTTGTCTTAGGCGTAAGAACTCCCTAACCCTATCAAATACAATTACCGTATCGTTAATAGAATATCCAACCACAGTAAGCACTGCCGCTATAAGGTGTTGATCAAGCTCCATATTAAAAGGCATAATAGAATAGGTTAGTGAAAACACCCCAAGTACAATAACCACATTCTGAGCCAAACCTACCACTGCACCCAAACTAAACTGCCATTTTCTGAAACTTACCAAAATATACAAGAACATCACAATCAAAGCTCCAATCACAGCCTTAACAGCATCATCTTTTATAGAATCTGCCATAGTAGGCCCTACCTTTGAACTTTCCATAACACCTATCGATTTTTTATCATCTACAGTAATAAATTGCTCAAAAGTAATCTGTTCTTTGAAATAAGGCTTTAAGGCTTCATACAATTTTTGATTGATTTCATTATCGACCTCTGTACCTTCGTCTTTTACTTTGTAGTTGGTAGTGATACGCAACTGATTTGAGGCTCCAAAGGTTTTGGCTTCTGCGTTTCCAAACACATCTTGTAATTTTTCTTTCACTTCATTAGCCTCTAAATTCTGGTCAAAACGCACCTGATAAGTTCTTCCTCCTACAAAATCTACTCCTGGATTCAGACCTTTAGTAAAAAGTGCCGCAAGTGATATTACTACAGCGATAATTGATACCAAATAAGCTGTTTTTTTAGCTTTTAGAAAATTGTACTTTTTACCAATAAACCATTTTTCGGTAAGTGGAGTCGAGAATTTTACTTCTTGATTTTTATCTAATCTGTCGTAAATAAATATCTTTGGTATAAAGATAGCTGTAAATAAAGAAGTTGCAATACCTATAAGTAGTGTAGTAGCAAATCCTTGTATTGGCCCTGAACCAAAAACAAACAATATAATAGCTACCAATGCACCTGTAATATTTGCATCGAATATAGAAGATAAAGCTCCGTTCCAGCTAAAGGCATAATCCACAGCCTCTCGTGTCGATTTACCTGCACGTAATTCCTCCTTCACCCTCTCATTAATAATGATATTAGCGTCAATAGCCGTACCCATCGTAAGCACAATACCTGCAATACCTGGTAGGGTAAGTACAAATCCTACTCCTGCTAACACTCCAAAAATGAACAACAAGTTTACCAATAGGGCAATATTAGCATACCTACCTGTTTTGCCGTAATATACCACCATATACACTAATACTATACAGAAACCAAGTATAAACGACAACATTCCATTATCGATAGCTTGTTGTCCTAATGACGGACCTATTACTGTTGATTGAACAATATCTGCAGAAGCTGGAAGTTTCCCTGCTTTAAGCACATTGGCCATATCCACAGTTTCTTCCAGTTTAAAATTACCTGAAATACTTGAGCTTCCTCCTGATATAGCTTCATTTACATTTGGTGCAGAATACACCTGATTATCAAGTACAATAGCAATAGCACCTTTTCTTGAGGCTACCTCTTGGGTTATTTTTTCCCATTCTTTAGCTCCTTTAGAGTTCATTCTCATCGATACAGCTGGTTTACCATACTGATCAAAATCAGATTTAGCCTCAACAATTACATTTCCTCCCAAAGGTGCTTTATTATCGCGATTTCCTTTGATAGCATATAGTTCTACTGCATCTACCTCTTTTGCATTTGGTTCTTTTGGCGAAACGATTTGTTTGTCAATTACGTGTATTGTTTGAGGTTTGCCCCACAAAAACTTAACATAGCGTTGCTCTGAAGGCAACATCGCTCGTACAGCTGGTGCATTTAGATACGAAACAATCTGTGCTGTATCTTTTGGAGAATAATATCCCAATACTTGTCCTCCTCCAAAAGCCTCCATTTTATCTATTATAGGACCTGGATTTTCGTCTGTAGTTGTGGTATTGTCTGTCAATAATGATTCAATATCAGATTTGACAGTAGTAGAATCTGTGGCAATTGGTGTTTGCTTGTTTTCAGCAACTTGTTTTTTAGCCTCTTCATTAGCCATCAAGAAATAATTACCGATTTCCTCCATTTTATACACCTCCCAAAACTCAAGTTTTGCATTGCTTTGCAACAACTTTTTGATACGGATTTCGTCTTTAGCTCCTGGTAATTCAACCAAAATACGCCCTGTATTCTCTATTTTCTGAATATTGGGTTGAGCCACACCAAACTTATCAATACGCTCTCTCAATATTTGGAAGGCACTCTCTATAGACTCTTCTACTTTAACAGCCAACACTTTTTTAACTTCTTCGTCAGAAGAATGAATGTTAATTTCCTTATCGTCAAAATTACGATTGGCAAAAATATCAGGCGATGCCAACTTTACTTGTGTACCAGCCTCCTTGTTTGCCATTTCGAAAGCTCTATAAAAAGCGTCTAACGACGATTCTTTAGGCTTAATAATCGCGTCAATATTAGATAAAGCCTTTACAAAAACAGGATTTTGTGAATTATTAGACAGCCCCTTTATAATTTCCTTAACCGAAATTTGGAGGGTAACACTAATACCTCCTTCTAAATCCAAACCTTTGTTTATCTGTTCTTGCTCTACTTTTTCGTAAGTATACCCCAAAATAGGATAAACAGGTTTTTTCCGAATGGAATCAATATAACTCAATTCCTTGTTTCTATCGCCATTTGCGTAGATTAATGCGTCTTTTTTTACTTTGTTGGCAACAAAAGTAAAGGAAATATTAAATACGCATATTAGAGCAAAAATAATTGCTAATAACTTAATTAATCCTTTGTTCTGCATTGCTTTAGTTTAAATTATTTTTATTACTTAACATTATAGTCTTAAAAAGAGTCTAATCTCTCAAAAAACGGACAAATATAAAACATCAACCAAAACTATACAAATTAAATTTGCATAATCTGAAAAATTAAATTTTCACAAAAACAAAAAACCCTAAATCACTTCTGACTTAGGGTTTAACCTTGTGGTACCTCCAGGAATCGAACCAGGGACACATGGATTTTCAGTCCATTGCTCTACCAACTGAGCTAAGGTACCATTGCTTTGGTTTTGCGATTGCAAATGTATGACGTTTTTTTTAAACAACAAAATTATTTTTAAAAAAATCATCTTTATATTTGCAAATATATTCAAAATAGAGATGATTTTAGCCGTTGATATCGGAAATACAAGAGTTAAACTTGCTGTTTTTCAAGACATTACACTTGTAGAAAAATTCCATTGTACTCAAGAAAATTTTTTAAAAAAAATTTCAGAAATTTTAATCTCCTACCCCAAAATTGACACTTTGGTTAGTGCTTCTGTTACAAATTTGGAGCTTAATCAGTTATTTTCACTCAACAATCAGATTAAAATTTACCCCATAACACGCAATTTAAAGTTCCCTTTCGTCAATTTGTACCAAACTCCCGACACCTTGGGCATCGACAGAATGATTGTTTCGGCTGGTGCATCATTAATGTATCCTGACAAAAACAAACTTATAATTGATGCGGGTAGTGCCATAACGTATGACTTTGTCGATAAGGATAACAACTACCATGGCGGAATGATTTCGCTTGGCATTAATATGAGATACCGTGCTTTGAATCATTTTACAGCCAAATTACCACTTTTAGAATTGTCCGATGAGCAATTTTGGATAGGTCAAAACACCAATGAAGCTATTCATTCGGGGGTCGTAAATGGCATTTTGATGGAAATTGACGGAATTATTAATTCTTTTTGTATGGAAAATGATAATTTTATTATAATTTTGACTGGTGGAGACAGCATTTTTTTGGCTAGTAGATTAAAAAACACCATCTTTGCCAATCCAAATTTTCTTTTAGAAAGTTTAAACTATTTATATCAATATCAAAACAATGATTAGAAGAATAATTCAAAGCGTAACATTAACAATAGGTATTTGTGCTTTTGCACAACAAAACAGTTCTTCTCCTTACTCGTATTTTGGTACAGGTGAACAATTTTTTAGAGGTAGTATAGAACACAAAAGTATGGGGGGAATAGGCGTATTTCCTGATAGTATACACCTAAACTTGGCAAATCCAGCATCGTATGGCGACTTAAAACTCACCGTTATTTCGGCTGGTATGAAGACTACTATCAACAAAATGTCGTCAGACACCCAACACCAAACTACCAACAGATACGCCGTAGACTATGTTGCTGTAGGTATACCAATCGGTAAATTTGGAGTAGCATTTGGTATCAATCCTCAGACCTCAGTAGGATACAAAATCCGAACAGCCGAAGGAACAACACTCAACTCTTCTACTGGTGAAGGGGGCGAAAACAGGGTATTTTTAGGATTGGGGTATCAGATTCTGCCCAACCTAAGTATAGGTATTGAGGGAAATTATGGCTTTGGGAATATTCTGACCGAAAACAGATTGTTCCTATCGACATCTCCTTATTCCACATTAATTAATAACAATATGCATATTAGTGCTTTTAGTTACAATCTAGGAGTGATGTATACACATCAGTTCGGTAAAGATTATAAACTATTCACCAGCCTTACTTATCGACCTTCGTACAATATGGACATCAAACGTGAAAAGAAAGCTAGTGTAATGCACGCTACGCTCACAGGACAAAATACTGATGAGGTTATTATATTTCCTGAAACAAAAGAAACTTATTCTATGCCCAATCGTTATAGCTTTGGACTTGGATTAGGTAAATTCAGAAAATGGGCATTTGCCGCCGAATATGTACATACAGCCAAAAGTCCGTTTGACACGCCAATTTCTCAAGGAGATAGCAATTTTATTAATAAAGAAGCTACCAGACTATCTATTGGAGGTTATTATGTACCTAAATTCAATTCGTTTTCGAACTATTTTGAACGCGTAACTTATCGTTTTGGTGTCAGAATGGAAACTACTGGGCTTGTGATAAACAACCAAGAAATTAAGGACAACGCCATTTCCATTGGAGCTAATTTTCCGATAGGTCGATCTTTTTCAGATATGGCTATTCAGCTTGAATATGGTCAGAGAGGCACCCAAAAAGCCAACCTTATAAAAGAGGATTACTTTAATATATCGCTTGGATTTTCTATATCTGATAAATGGTTCAGAAAATTATTGTTTGAATAATCATAACACCATGAAGTACCTTCTGATATTATCCACACTTATTTCGTTTCTAGGCATAGCCTGTGATAAAGATATGAATCAGATTCAAAATCTCGAAAAGTTAAGGCTGATTCCTACATCGGAGGCTCATAATTTTGTTCTGAAACATACCGATTCGGCAAAAATAAAATCTGTATTAGAAGGCTCTTTGGTTTACGATTACAAATCTATCGATTTTCCGTTTACCGAATTTCCTAATGGAATTACCCTTACGCTCTACGACAAAGAGCAACACAAGAGCGTAGTTAGAGCAGATTACGCCATAATGTATGATAAAAATGGTATTATTGATTTACAAAAAAATGTAACTGTAACTTCTAAAAATGGAAGTGTATTGAGTACCGAACAATTGTACTTTGACCAAAAAAGAGAATGGGTGTTTACAGAGCATGATTGTAAACTAACCAGTCAAAACGGCACTTATCATTTCAAAGGGTTTGATGCCAAGAGTGATTTGCTCAAGTTTCAGGCAAGACAATTTAGTGGAGTGGGAAATTATTCAGAATAAATTTAATATATTATGACTAAAATTAGTGGCTATTGTTTTATAAGCAATACAATAACTCAAGACGGTTTGAAAATTGGATATATGTTTAGAGAAAAACCTATAGATTCCGATGATACTGGGTGGCGTTTTTTTTCAGGAACTGAAGATGAAGAATACCTCGAAAATGAAGACAACATTGATGAATACGACATCAGATACGCCCTCGAACTTGATCCTTCTATAGAACAATACATACATCTTGAGGCAGAAGTAGATTTGGAACGCAATGATTCTGATGGTTTTGACATCATAAAAGACTAATCACTATGAATATAGAACAAATTATAGAGCAAATAAAACTCAAAAAATCTTTCCTTTGTATAGGTCTTGATGTGGATTTGGACAAAATACCTCCGCATCTGCTACAAACCCAAGACCCTATATTTGAGTTTAACAAACAGATTATAGATGCTACAAATCATTTGTGTATAGCCTACAAACCCAACACAGCCTTTTATGAGGCTTATGGCGTGAAAGGATGGCAATCATTACAAAAAACCATCGAATATATTCAAAAAAATTATCCTCAGATTTTTACTATTGCAGACGCAAAACGCGGTGATATTGGCAACACCTCAACCATGTACGCCAAGGCTTTTTTTGAAGATTTGAACTTCGACAGCATCACAGTAGCCCCATATATGGGAAGCGACTCTGTAGAACCCTTTTTGGAATTTAAGGATAAATTCACCATACTTTTGGCACTCACTTCCAATCAAGGAGCATTTGATTTTCAGGTAGATAGTCCTAACAACGAACAGTTATACAAAAAGGTGCTAGCAACTTCCAGAAGATGGAAAAATGCTCAAAATCTGATGTATGTAGTAGGGGCAACCAAAACCGATTTTATAAAAGAAATCAGAGCCATAGTGCCTGATAGCTTCCTTCTAGTACCTGGTGTGGGAGCTCAAGGTGGCAGCCTTTCGGAAGTATGTCAATACGGACTTAACTCACAAATAGGGCTGCTTATCAACTCATCTCGAGCTATTATCTACGCATCTAATGATACCGATTTTGCAGAAAAAGCCAAAACAGAGGCTCAAAAAATGCAACAAGAGATGGAACAAATCCTAAAAGATTCGGCTCTATTATAAGCAAAAAACTACAAATTGTCTGAAGTTTTTCAGGCAATTTGTAATTATTCTTCTCTATAAAGGATTTTGATTTTTCCATTTAAAAGAAGATTAATATTTCAAAAATGGATTTAAACTAACTATTCCAAATTTCCCACGATTTCTCCGCCTGATTTACCAGCATGTGATACCCATTTTGGGTTTTAGCTCCTTGTGATTTGGCTTTTTTCATCAACAAAGTCTCTTTTGGATTATATACCAAATCAAAAACAAGATGTGTTTTAGCCAACAAATTATAGTTTATATCTAATGTTTGGTCTACATTGGGAAAAGTTCCCAAAGGAGTTGTATTTATAAGTATCGTGTGGCTTGGCAACAAATCGTTTACCTTATCATAACCTATAGTATTGAATTGGTCTATATTTCGGGAAACAACCTTAAAAATTATTCCTTTTTGATTAAAAACATACTGCACTGCCTTTGATGCACCGCCTGTGCCAAATATTAGTGCCTTTGTATCGGTAGGCTTCAACATCGGAAATAACGACATTTCAAACCCATATACATCTGTATTATAACCAATTATATTATTCCTATCAACTATTTTTACCGTATTAACAGCACCTATTTGCAATGCCTGTTCCGAAACTTCGGTCAGATAAGGTATAATCTGTTCTTTGTAAGGAATGGTTACATTCAAGCCTTTGAGCGTAGGATTTTGTTGAATTATAGTTGAAAAATCATTTATTGACTGTACATCAAAATTCTGATATACAGCATCTTTTATTCGTTCATTATTAAATTTTTCAGTGAAATATTTTCTTGAAAATGAATAATCTATATTTCTTCCAAGCAATCCGTAAAGCCTCATAACCTCGAATATTGTCCAATTAATACCTTAACCTCTTTCATTTGGGCTGCCTCTGGAAACAAATCTTTAAATACTTGTATTCCTTCTACATCATGATATAGCGTCTGTTCAAGTAATTCTATCATTTTAGAATCATCGTCCATCAAATAATATACTCCTGCAAGTCTGTAATTAATCTCTGGACTATAAAAATCTAATTTTTCATTTGCCTTTTCTAAAATAACTTTCACATAATCATATTTTTGCAAAATCAAATTAATATCGGCAGACAACAAATAAATATCCAAATCAACCTCGTCCAAATCGATAATCCGCTTACAGCCCAACGCGGCATTGGCATAGTCATTGAGCAAATAATTAATACACGCATACCTACGCCACAATTGTTTGTCCGTATCATCTGTATTTCGAATGGCTTGTTCGGTATAGTTTAAAGCTGTTCGATATTGATGCTGATTTATTTTAAGATCAATCAGTGCATACCAGCAATCTGTGTAATTAGGACTGTTTGACAAGGCTTTAAGATAGCTATCTTCCGCCAAATCAAATTCAAAAAGTTTTTCATAACAGATTCCTATATGATAAAACGAAAACACCGCACTATCATCTAATTCATATACTTTAGAATAACTCTGAATCGCATCTTTATACTGGTGATTAAGTTGTAATGCTTTGGCTTTTTCGATATGAGCCCCATAAAAATATTCGTCCAACAAAATAGCGTAATCAAAAGCCTTTATGGCTTCGTCCAATTTGTTTATTCTGACGTATTCTTTACCTAATTGGTGCCAAGCTATTTCCGAAAAAGTATTATCATCGATATAATTATTCAGAAATTCTATAGCCTGATGGTGCTGTTCAAGCATATCAAAACAATGAACCACATTACACAGATTCGCATATTCATCTTTACAATCCTCTAAACTGCTTATAAAACATTGTTTTGCCTTTTCAAATGCTTCCAAATACATGTATTCTATACCTATCATGGTATACAATTCAGAGCTGTCATCGGTATATTCCAATGCTTGATTTAATATTTCTATGGCTTTTTGGTGGAAACCCTTTTTGGAATAAATTGAAGCCTGTTGTATGTCAATTTCTTGATCTCTTGGGGCTAATTGCTTTAAATCGGACAACAACTCCTGAGCTTTTTCCATTTGCCCATCTACTATATACAGCTCTACTTCAATGAGTCGGAGCTTGATTGAATGTGGATGTTGCTCCAAGGCAAACTTCAAGGCACGTTTGGCAAGAATGATTTTACCACTATCAATATAATGTAGAACAATACTTTCAAATTCGTCAGAATCAAAAAAATAGACCTTATCAGTCTTCAACATATCTTCAAATTTCTTTAAAGAAAAGCTATTGTCTTGGTCTTCATGCTCCCAATTAGTCATATTGTATATTTTTGGTTTGATAAAATTATACAAAATAAACTAAATCAAAACTCGAACCGTATCTTGTTTTTCACAAAATAATCAACACCTGAGGTTATTCCCAAAAAATTAACACTATTTATATAAGTAAAATATTTTTTAACAATTTAACTCAAAAATTCAAATGTTTCTCTTATTATTCTGATTCATTTTTCTCCAACAACTCAAACCAACGTTCTTCTTTTTGGGCTATTTTTTTTAGTACTGCGTCTAATTCTTGTGATTTTTCGTTAATGAGTTGTTCTGAAAGATTTTCCTGCAGAAACGAATTTTCTATGTTTTGTTTTTCGATTTCCAAATCTTTTAACTCTCTTTCAATTTTTTGCAATTCCTTTTGTTCGTTAAAGGTAAGTTTTCCTCCTTTGGACTGACTTTCTTTCCAATTTACCTTTTCCTTTGGTTCTTGTTCTATTTTTGCAGGTACTACAGAATCCTCATAAACTCGGAAATCAGAATAATTACCAGGAAAATCCTCTATAATTCCCTCGCCCCTAAACACAAACAGATGATCCACTATCTTGTCCATAAAATACCTATCATGCGATACCACCAGCAAACAACCAGGGTAATCCAGAAGAAAATTTTCCAAGACATTCAAGGTAACTATATCTAAATCGTTGGTAGGTTCGTCCAAAATCAAAAAATTTGGATTTTGTATCAATATTGTACACAAATACAAACGCTTCAGCTCCCCACCACTTAGTTTTTCTAGAAAATCGTATTGTTTTTTGCGGTCAAACAAGAACCGTTCTAGGAGTTGAGCCGCTGATATTATTTTTCCTTTGGTTAAGGGAATATATTCTCCAAATTCTTTTATTACATCTATTACTTTCTGTTCAGGTTTAAAATTAATTCCATTTTGGGTATAATACCCTATTTTTATCGTATCTCCTATTACAATTTTTCCCAAATCAGGCTCTATATTTTGGGTCAGAATATTTAAAAAAGTAGACTTTCCAGTTCCGTTTTTGCCTACAATCCCCACTCTTTCGCCCTTATTAAAGGTATAGTTAAAATTGTCCAAAACCACTTTATCATCAAACCGCTTGGACACTTTATGGAACTCAACTATCTTGCTTCCAATACGTTCCATATTGATTTCAAGTTCTATTTGATGTTCTTTTCGTCTTGAAAAGGCTTTTTCTTTAATGGTATAAAAATCATCTTGACGGGATTTACTTTTAGTAGTACGTGCTTTGGGCTGTCTTCGCATCCAGTCCAACTCTTTATAATACAAATTTTTAGCCTTATCAACCGAAGCATTTTCGGCTGCTACCCGCTGTTCTTTTTTTTCAAGATAATACGAATAGTTTCCTTTGTATTGATAAATTGTCTGATTGTCAAGCTCTATAATTTCATTGCATACACGCTCCAGAAAATACCTATCGTGTGTAACCATAAACAAGGTTATATTTTCCTTAGCGAAGTAATCTTCCAACCATTCTATCATCTCTAAATCAAGATGATTGGTAGGTTCGTCAAGCACTAGCAAATCGGGTTTGTTGAGTAATACAATAGCCAAAGCCAACCTTTTGCGTTGTCCTCCAGAGAGATTCCCTACTATC
This sequence comes from Bacteroidota bacterium, assembly GCA_030528745.1. Lineage (GTDB taxonomy): Bacteria > Bacteroidota > Bacteroidia > Flavobacteriales > Flavobacteriaceae > Flavobacterium. The sequence continues at coordinate 13,623 of JAUMYH010000020.1, read as the reverse complement.
AGATTCAGATTATCTAACTTCAATCTGAACAATATCTGTTTGTATTGGGTTTCGAAATCCCAAGCATTGTGCAACTCCATAAGCTCAAAGGCTTTCTGATACTCTTGTTCATCTGACGGATTTTCTAGAGCCTTTTCGTAACGCTGAATAATTTCCAGCACTTTATTTTCAGAGTTAAAAATACTTTGCTCAATGGTTAATTTGTCGTCCAGACTTGGATTTTGCCACAGAAAGTCTATACGTATTCCCTTTCTACTTACTATATTTCCAGAATCGGGTTGGTCTTGACGAGCTAATATTTTTAGCAAGGAGGTTTTTCCTGTACCATTCTTGGCTATAAAAGCGATCTTTTGTCCTTGATTGATACCAAAAGAAACATTACTAAAAAGTACTCTTTCACCATACGATTTAGTAATATTTTCAACTGAAAGATAATTC
>JAUMYH010000020.1:0-13175 GCA_030528745.1 Bacteroidota bacterium | reverse complement strand
AAAACTTATTTTTTTATAAAAATTTAATTACAAATCTTGGGCATGAGCTATTAGTTCGGCTACGTCCAACACCTTTATTTGCCCTTCCTTTTCTTTAAATTTAACACCATCTGTCAGCATTGTATTACAAAAAGGACAGCCAGTAGCTATAACCTGAGGTGTAACTTCTAAAGCATCTTCTGTACGTTCTATATTTATATCTTTATTCCCTTTTTCAGGTTCTTTAAACATCTGAGCTCCACCAGCTCCGCAACAAAGACCATTTTTTTTGGAACGTTTCATCTCTACCAATTCAGCGTCTAATTTCTGAATCAAATCTCTAGGTGCTTCGTATATTTTGTTGGCTCTACCCAAATAACATGGGTCGTGGAAAGTAATTTTCTTTCCTTTAAAACTCCCACCTTCAATAGTAAGCCTACCCTCGTCTAATAATGACTTTAAAAATTCGGTATGATGTACAACCTGATAGTTACCTCCTAATTCTGGATATTCATTTTTAAGTGTATTAAAACAATGCGGACAAGCCGTTACTATTTTTTTTATTCCGTAACTTTCAAATACTTGAATGTTCATCATGGCTTGCATCTGAAACAGAAACTCATTACCAGATCTTTTGGCAGGATCACCTGTACACCCTTCTTCCGTACCCAATACGGCAAACTTAACATTAGCTTGATTAAGTAACCTTACAAAAGCCTTTGTAATTTTTTTGGCTCTATCATCAAAACTTCCTGAACAACCCACCCAAAAAAGCACCTCTGGTTGTTCGCCTCTAGCCATCATTTCAGTCATTGTCGGAACATTCATAATTCTGTTGATTTAGTACAATTTTTAATACTATTTTTTAATTTTCATTTGCCCAATTCAGCCTATCCATTTGGCTATACTGCCACGGAGCACCATTGTTCTCTATGTTTGTCATCATATTATTCAGTTCAATAGGAGCCGCACTCTGTTCCATTACTAAATACTGACGCATTTCCATAATAATTGATAATGGACTAATATTGATTGGACATTCTTCTACACAAGCATTACAAGTAGTACAAGCCCATAATTCTTCTGGTGAAATATAATCATTGAGTAGTTGTTTGCCATCGTCCACAAACTTGCCATTTTTGTCTATATTTCGTCCTATCTCTTCTATTCTATCGCGAGTGTCCATCATAATTTTACGAGGCGATAACTTCTTACCTGTCTGATTAGCTGGACAAGACGAAGTACATCTACCACACTCGGTACAAGTATAGGCACTCAACAACTGATACCAATTTAGGTCGGTAGCATCACTAGCTCCAAATTTGCTAGGCACTTGAGACGAATCGGCAGGTGCTGCAAACGGATCCGCATTGGGGTCTAACATTAATTGTACCTCTTTTGTTACAGTGCTGTTGTTTGGAAATTTACCAAATTGATTCAAATCAGCATAATACGTATTCGGAAAAGCAAACAATATGTGCAGATGTTTTGAATAATAAAGATAGTTCATAAACATCAATACCAATACAAAATGCGTCCACCAACCCAATCTTTCTAATATATGTAGAGTAGCATCTGAAAAATCGGAAAACAATGTTGGACCTAAATGTTGAGATACAGCAAATCCGAACGAACCTTGCCCCTCAAAATGTGATGCTCCTCTGTTGTAAAGTACCTCATCTGCTCCATTCATCAGGAAAATACACATTATAAGTGTTATTTCCATGAGCAGAATAAAGTTAGCGTCTTTCTTTGGCCAACCTAATAACTCCTTTTTATTTAGTCTTGGTAACTTTAATAAATTTCGTCTATACAAAAAAGCGACTGTAGCTACTAAAGCCAATAATGAAAGCACCTCTATAAAACTGATTACGAAAGTATAAAATCCTCCTAAATACGGCTTAAAGAATCTGTGCGAATTGATAAGTCCATCTACTATAATCTCGATAAGTTCTATTTGGGTAATGATGAACGAAACATATATTAGCAAATGCAACAAGGCGGCAATAGGTCTAGAAAACATCTTCTTCTGACCAAAAGCAACCAACAACATATTGCGAATCCTATCTGAGGTACGATCTTTTCGGTCTACATCTTGCCCTAATCTGATATTTCTGATTATCTGTCCTATATTTTTTGCAAATAATCCGAAACCTAACAATAATAGTATAAAAAATAATACAATCGAAACCATATCTCTAATTTAGATGATTTTTTAATTTAAAACTTCTTCAATCTCTTTTGTTGATTGCTCTGTCGCGGTAGGACTTACATAAGGTTTGTTTTTCTTACCAAATACAGATACATTAATATACCTTGTTGGGTGTAGTCTGAGGTCTTGTAACAACAATTCTAGCTCTTTAGATGCCGAACTTAGGTTTGTATACAATTTTTCATCTTTCATCAATTTGCCCATAGTGCCTTTGCCAGAATTTATCTCTGCCATCACCTTATCTAAATTTGACAAAGTACTTTCCATATTTTTAACTGTCTTTGCCAAATCTGCTTTCACTAACGAATCGGATAGCTTTACAAAATTATCCGTTGTCTTATCCAAATTGGTCATTATTCCATTTAGATTTTTTTGGTTAGAATCTATCAAACTGTTTAATGATATCGATGCCTTATTCAAACTTTTTAAAATAAGTGAAAGTTCGGCTATAGCTATTGAAAGATTTTCTCTGTTTTTGGCATCTAGCACTCTATTAAAATTAGTAAGCAACGAATCTGCATTAACAATAGTATGTTCTACTGTAGACTGCAAAGGAGCCAATTGTTCTCCAACGCTCGAAAGCATACTCAAGCGAATGTTGCTCTTAAGTGTATCACCACTAACAGCCATAGTTTTATCTTCAAAATTAGGCACTAAAGCTATCTGCTTACCTCCTATAAAACCTGGTTCATAAACTTGTAATTGAGCAGATTTCGTAATCGGAAAATCTGTTTTCACTTGTACCTCCACCACTATTTTTCCGTTAGGAGCGATATTCACTGAACTCACCTTCCCTACTTTTAAGCCGTTAAGCGTTACTGGTGCAGATCCCGATAGTCCTTCTACATTTTCGTATTCTACATAATAGTACTTGTACGAACTAAACAAATCTTTCCCTTTTAGGAAACTATATCCCCAAATAAATATTAGTATTGCTGTGATTACTAATAAAGCTGTTTTAATTTCTCTTGACAATTTCAAAACTCAAAATTTTAGCAAATTTAATATAAATATTTTTCTTTACGTCCTTAGAATCTTTCTAAATTACTTCACTACTTCTGATATTTTAACCTGTTTTCCATTTTTGAAGGCCACAATATAAGCATCTGTATATCCTTTATTTTTGGCAATTTTAAGCAATTCTTGAGCTTTTTTATAATCGGAAACATCTCCATAATAATACCTAAACAATTTGCCCTCCTTATTTTTAGTTATGGGCTTCAACCCTTTAAAATTTTGCGGTTTAGTTTCCAAATTGTTTGTGCTTGTTGATATTTGGACTTTGAATTGGACTGCCTTGGTTAAGGCAGATTCTTTAGTTTTTGGTGAATTGGTATTTTTGGAAGCAGACTCGAACTCTGTATTTGTATTGTCCGAAATTATTTCTGAGGCTTCCGAATATGAATAATGGTCGTTTTTGTAATTAATAATGGCATTGGCTATTGATTTGGCTAACTCTTGCTGTCCTTTTTCGGATTTGAGATAATTCGCCTCTTCTTTATTGGTCAAAAAACCGAGTTCTATCAATATACTTGGCATTGCACAATCTCTCAAAACCAGAAAACCAGCCTGTTTTACGCCCCTATCCAACCTATTGAGCCTGTTAGCAAAATCTTTCTGAATAGCACTTGCCAACGAAATACTTTGATTCTTATATTCGTCTTGTAGTAACATTAGTCCTACCACTGATTCTGGATTATTGGGGTCGTAACCCTGATACTTTTCTTGGTAATTTTCCTCCAAAAATATTACGGAGTTTTCCTTTTTCGCTACTTCCATATTGTGTTTATCTCTAGATACCCCCAATACAAAAGTCTCTGTTCCTTTGGCAGCATTATTTCTGTTTTCTACTGAATTACAATGCACCGATACAAATACATTGGCTTTAGACTTGTTTGCTATCTTCGGACGCTGATCAAGCTCTAGCGTTTTATCTGTTTTGCGGGTATAAATAACCTCAACATCTTTGTATTTACTGAGAAGTTGCCCCACTTTAAGCACCACACTCAGCGTTACATCTTTCTCTTTTAGCTGATGAGCTACAGCACCAGGGTCTTTACCTCCATGCCCAGCATCCAAAACAACCTTAAATTTGTCTTTGCTTTGAGAATACATAACCACGTGTATTCCAACAAACAACAAAAAAAACATACGTTTCAAACTGGTTTTCCAATTATTCATACAATCCTTATTTCAAATTAATTACGACAAAGATGATATTTTTTATCAATCTTAACCTTCATTTCCGTCAAAAATATATAAATTTGTCGTTTTGAAAAACAACAATAATTAATTTTACAAAAATAGAATTAAAACCTTTGCAAACAAAGTTATTTCATATCGTTTTTTTTGTATTAATTACTTTTTGCCTATCTCATAGTGGATATTCGCAGAAAGATACAACTAAAGACACTGTTGTTTTGTCCAAAGAAATTTATTCGTCTTTGGAAACAACCCACGATAGTATCATCAACACCAAACCAAAAAACCAAAAAAATAGACTTGAATCAATCATCAAACGTTCGGCAGTAGGATTCAACAAAATAAATCACAGTCAAAAAATTTCGACCTTATACGACAATGCCAAGATTTCGTATCAAGACCTAAATCTTGAAGCTGGCATTATTGTGATTAACTACAATACAAACGAGGTTTATGCCAAAGGAATCGTGGATTCGACAGGTAAATACACTCAAATTCCAAAATTTACTCAAGGCTCTAATGTGGTTAGTCCTGATTCTATTCGTTTTAATTTTGACACCAAAAAGGCTTTGGTATACGGAAGTAGAACCTCACAAGGAGACTTAAGAATCAAAGCTGAGGTTACAAAAAAAGAAAATGACTCGGTCTATTATATGAAAGATGCCATTTTTACCACCTCTGAGGATATTGACAATCCTGAATATTATTTTCATACTCGAAAAATGAAAATGATTCCTGGAGAAAAAATCATTGTAGGACTTACCAATATGGTAATTATGGATGTTCCTACCCCTTTAGGATTGCCTTTTGCCTTTTTTCCAATCACCACACAAAGTACCTCTGGATTCATTATTCCTACTTATGGTGATAGTAATAGTAGAGGTTTCTTTCTGCAAAATGGGGGGTACTACTTTGCCCTTTCGGACAATTACGACCTTGCTTTACTTGGTGATTACTACACCAACGGAAGCTATGCCCTAAGGCTTGAGTCGAACTACGCTTGGCGATACAAGGCTATGGGAAATCTAAATATTCGTTTTGAAAATCAGATTGAAAGCCAAAAAGGATTTCCTGACTATTCTAAAAGTACCATTTACAATATTCAGTGGAGTCATCAACAAGACCAAAAATCAAGTCCTAACTCAAGGTTTTCATCATCAGTGAATCTGGGAAGTAGTAAATATTTCCAAAATTCACTCAATCAATCGAACATCAGTTCACGAATGAACAACACCATGAGTTCGTCAGTGAGCTATGCCAAAACATTCGATAGTACACCTCAAATAAATCTGTCGCTTACAGCTACGCACACACAAAACACGCAAACACAACGCATTGAAATGACGCTCCCAACACTTCAGGCTAGTGTGGACAGAATTTATCCTTTTGCTGGAGCAAACGAAAGTAAAAAAGGAATTATCAAAAATCTCAATTTTCAATACAACCTAAACGCCAAAAATCAATACGTAACTACTGACAGTTTGTTTTTCAGACCTGAAATGTTTGCCGAGGGCAGAACCGCAATGCAACATCAGATTCCGATTAATACCAATTTCAAAATATTCAAATACATTAGTGTTCCTATTTCATTCAATTACAACGAAGTATGGACTATGAACACCATTCGTAAAGAATACGACTTTTTGACCAATACAGAACATATCAAAAAGATAAATGGCTTTGATAGTTTCAGAACTTATAACTTTTCGACCAGTTTAGGAACAACCATCTACGGAACTTTTCTTTTTGGTAAAAATCGTAAAATTCAAGGCATCAGGCATACCGTACGCCCTTCAATTTCTTATAATTATAGTCCTAGTTTTGACCAATACTATGATGAATATCCGATTGATGCCATAGGCAATACACGCCGTATATACACCCGTTTTGAGGGCGGTTTGTATGGTACGCCGAGCAATGTGTATGCCAGTAGTATTGGAATTAATCTGGCAAATGCTTTTGAAGCCAAACTAAAATCACCAGATTCTACTCAAACCGAATCGAAAAAATTAATGCTTCTTAACGCCTTTAATCTTTCTACAGCCTACAATATGGCAGCCGACAGCCTTAGATGGAGAGAGCTAAATATCAACGCAGGAACTACTTTGCTTGACGGCAAATTAGGACTAAACCTTATTGGAAGACTCGACCCTTATGCCTTGGATAACGCCAACAGACGTATCAATAAATTTAACATCGACAATGGCGGAAGTCTCTTCAGGCTTACAGGAGCTAATTTTACAGTAAACTACTCTTTTTCGAGTCAAGATTTTGAAGGAAAAACCGAATCAAACAACCAACAAGGATTCAGAAATGGAGGACGTGAAGACGACTTGTTTGGGAGTGATATGCAAACAAATCGCAACAGAAATACCAACCAAGAAAAAAAGACTACGCCCTCTGCCTTTTATTCTATCAAAATTCCGTGGGATATACGACTTGCCTACTCTGTTACCTATGCCAATGACAGAAGACAACGTGCAATTACCTCTAATTCGCTAATGGTATCTGCCAACGTAGACATCAATTCCAAATGGAAGATTGGGGTTTCAACAGGTTATGATTTTGTAAAACAAGGTGTTACATTTACACAATTCCGTTTTGAACGAGACCTTTTGAGTTGGAAAATGGACTTTTCTTGGGTTCCTATAGGCGATAACACCTACTGGACTTTCTTCATCGGAATCAAATCATCTATGCTTCAGGATATTAAATGGAACAAAAATAAAGTACACGATGCTAATTTGTAATTCACTTTCTCTCTTTTTCATTTGGGCTAGCCCAAATGAAAAAGAGAGAAAAAACTATCCCAAAAAATTGCACTTACTAATGGAAGTTAAGAATCCAAATGGCAGAATGGAAAAAAAGGAATCAATGCAAAAGAACTGCATATTCTCTTGAAAGTAAACAAGATTTTTCAAATTGGATTAAAAACAGAATCAAAGATTATGGATTTGAAGAAGGACACGATTATGAAGTTTTGCTCCCAAAAATGGAGGAGCAAAATCAAAGAGGTGAACACAACAAAATCAAATACGCTCTTTCGATAGTAGAGAAAACAAAAAAGGCAGGCAGGTGCAAACGTTCGTTCTAAAAACAGATAATTCTCAATAACAAAATAGAGCTAATTAAACTCTCCGTTCCAAGAAATTACAAATTCCTATTGACAAAGAATAGGAAAATTTAGCCAAAAACGTCTTCGTTTTGCTTTAGAATAATTCTCTTTGTAAAGAAAATAAGATTATGAAAACAATTCCACAATAGATAAACATTCAAGGAAATAAATTAGCAATTATCCCTGCTTAGTATTACGATGAACTTGTACAAAAAGTAGAGTTTTACGAAGAGGATGAGGAATTTACAGAAGAAGAATTGAAAAGTATAGAAATTTCTCATCAACAAGCAAAAAATGGTGAAGTTATCAAAGGAAAAGATTTAATCAAAAAATTAAGAAATCGTGATGTTCACTATTAATTGGTCATTCGAAGCTGCTGAAAGTCTTGAAAAAACAATTTTATATTGCGATAATAGAAACCAAAGTAGAGAATATTCAAATAAAATTTTGAATGCTATCGAAAAATTAGAGGTAGAAATCTCTAAAAATCCTTATTTCTTAACAAAATTTAGACCCAAAGTAAAATTATATCAAAGAATAAGTTTTCTGTTTTCTACGATATAACAGAAGAAGAAAATACAATTACAATCAAGTATTTTAGACGCACTAAACAAAAACCTTTAATTTAACCTCTCGCCTTTGGCTTGTGTTAGTTTTTCAGTTTTTTATAGTTTAGAAGTTATACATTTATAGTTCGCTTTTTCTGTAACTTGTTTTAAAATAGTTGTATCTTTGACAAAAAAGATTAAAAAACGAACTCTTCTCAGACTCTTCGTTTTGTTTAAACTTTTTATTTTGCTCAAGTTCTACAAGCCTTAATACGATTCAAAGCACTTTACCCAATTCTTCAACTATGATTTCACTTGGTTTTGTTTTACTATTGTAATAAATCTTATCACCATGAATGGTTATGATTTCGAGATAAGGCAATTTATTTACATCGTTAATAATTAATCTTACAACATCATTATTTTGAGTATTAAACTTACCTTTATAAATATGCTCAAGAGCTGAACCATGTCTTTTACCACGAAGTTTAGGTAGGCTATTAACCAAATTAACAGACTTTATATCAGACAGTTGTATTCCAATACCCGATTTTCCTGTAATCTCTATAGCATTCGATTTTACTACAAATTCATTATCCTTATAGGTATACCATAAATCTATATTAAAAAATACAAATGTCAATACAAGTATTATTATTCCTAACCAAACCATTCGTTTTTGTTTTCTATTAGGTACTTTATGAAACCTTTGCCCAATAAAGGTAAAAACGACTAATGACAACAACATCCAGTTCACAACTGCAATGATACTCGAATCTTGGTCTATACAATAATAAACAACCAAACCTATAAGCATCTGAAATATCCCATTGAATATGAAATATTTTTTAAAAAATAGGAGATAGCCTTCCAAATCAAAATTCGCCTTTTCTTCCTCATTCATATTACTGTAACCCGATAGTAGTGAATCGGCGTTTTGTTTATTGATCAGAAAAGGCAAAACGATATAGATCAAGGATAATAGTATCACCACAATCATATTCTGAACTTATTTACCCTTATAAACCAAATGCTTATACACTCCGCCTGTTAAATTTTGTTCGTTCTGAAATTCAAATCCCAACCGCGTGTACAAACGTTCCGCATTAGGATTATTCACATCAACTAATAATCCTGCTGGAGGCAATTCTTTTTCCTTAATATACTCCAAAAGATAACTTATCAGCCTCGAACCAATTCCTCTACCTTGGGCTTTGGGGTGTACACTTAAGGTGTCAATATAAGTTTCTCCTGCTTGGGTTTCGTCTTCTATGTTTATTTGATTGCCATACTTTTGGTATGCTAATTCTAACACAGGACTTCTAAAAAACTGTAAATCAGCTCCGTTATAAAAAACCAACGAACCCAAAATTTGAGCATTTTCTTCAATTACAATCGCATTTTGATACGAATATTGATTATTGGGTTGCTCAAAAAGGTTTTTTAAAAATAAAATCGCTTCGTCAATATCACTTCTGCCTATTAGTTTACAAACGATTTCTTCCATTGCCTGATACATTAGCAACGCAACCTGTTGAGCATCATTGGGTTTAGCAAATCTAATTGTCATATCTTCGTCTTTCTTAAAGTTAAAACAAAAATGGCTACATCAGAAGCAGCCATTTTTTAAAATTATAATTTTCCTACAATCTCCCTCCATGCGGATTGTTCTGTATCTAGCTCTGCATTAGGACTGAAAAAATGAACTATTAATTCTCCCATTTCATTATAAGCCTCGATTGAGGTAACTGTTCCTGAATTTGAAGGTTTTCTGACCACATAAGTAGCCGCAATTTTGGACATATCCAAATGAAGATTAAAATCAGGATCCATAATATTGTACCAAGTCTGATGCCACATCGTTTTTCGAATTATCCCTTTAAATGTCTGATAAACATAAGCATTACTTACCGAAATCACGACTGGAACTTTGGCTTTTGCCACTTCTTCGAGCATTTTTACGATACTATTATTATCTATTTTGTCTGCATAATAATCCGATGGAGCCAATCGCAGGGCTTGTATTCTGGTTAAACCAAAAGATTCTATCAATTTTCCAAAATGACAAGCACTCTCTAATGATTTCCATGCCGAATGAAATCCTTCTAAATCCACCTCTACATCTGGTTTTTCGTCCTTAATCAGCTTATTCACCTCTGACACAGCCTCTTGCGATAATTGATCAGACGAACGATACTGCTCTAATATTGCGTCATAAGTTTGTTGATTACTATCTGCCGTAAGATATATTTTGTGTATTGCCTCTCCTGATTTATCAAAAAATTGAATACTTTGTTGTGTACCATGAGCCGAATGATCCGTAACTCCAAATACTTTGCTTATGCTATTTAAATCAATCCGTAGGTTGATATTTTCGTTATTTACCCTTAATTGATTGTTATCCATTACTTCAACTTCTTGGAACAATCCTTTTTCTTCGTGTACACATTCTTCATTACGTGTAAGCACCATTACCCTTCCCAAAGAGGCTATACTTTTGAATATTTCTACAGCTTTATTTTCTAACCTAACAACTCCCTCTCCTACCCTAGTAGCCAATAACTCTACTTCTGTTACACCTAATTTTTGAGCTGCATTACGAATTCTTATATGAGGATTCTCTTTTTTGAGTTCTTCCCATTGTTGAGTAAGACTTTTCATATTTTTTATTTAATTAGATTTAATAAACGCAAATATACTACAAAATATATAACTATTCACTAAACAGCCACTTTATTTTCTCTTAAGGCATCATTTAGAGATGTTTTCTTATCGGTACTTTCCTTTCTTTTCCCAATTATTAAGGCACACGGCACTTGATAATCTCCCGCAGGAAATTTTTTGGTATAACTCCCTGGAATTACTACCGAACGAGCTGGAATTCTGCCTTTTATCTCAACAGGGGTTTCGCCAGTTACATCAATAATTTTGGTTGATGCTGTAAGTACCACATTAGCTCCCAATACAGCTTCTTTCTCGACCAATACCCCCTCTACCACTATACATCTCGACCCTATAAACACATCATCTTCAATAATTACAGGAGCTGCTTGTATGGGTTCTAACACCCCACCAATACCTACTCCACCGCTCAAATGGACATTTTTCCCTATTTGAGCACACGAACCCACTGTTGCCCAAGTGTCAATCATCGTACCCGAATCCACATAAGCTCCTATATTTACATAACTCGGCATCATTATTACCCCTTTAGACAAATACGCCCCATGTCTGGCTACAGCATTTGGCACTACGCGTACTCCCTTTTCTGCATAATTATTTTTTAATGGAATTTTGTCGTGATATTCAAAAATACCCACTTCTTGAGTTTCCATCTGACGAATTGGAAAATATAAAATTACGGCTTTTTTTATCCATTCATTAATAATCCAGCTTCCGTCCAAATATTCAGCAACCCTTAATTTTCCCTGATCCAACAAATCAACAACCTCTGTTATAGCATCTTTATAAATCTGATTTTCTAACAAAGTTCTATCGTCCCATACTTTCTCAATTTTTGTTTTAAGTGTATTCATATAATATTTTTAGTTTAGCGTTAATTCTCCCAAAATTTCTTTTGACATAAAAGGCCCTCCTGGATACTTGGCCGTATAATCCAAATTTAACCAAATTTGTCCTCTTTCATCGATATGATAATGAATTGCTTTTCCCTTGCTTTCCTTTACAAACAACACCTCTTTTATCAAATAAATTACCGTTTCCAAATCGGATTTACTACCTATAAGCATCTCAGGATAAATATGGGCTTGGGTGTGAATAAGCCTTGGCGTACCTCCAACAGCTCTTACACAAGCAGCCATAAGTATAGCGTGATCATCACAATCTCCCGAAAAATGTTGCAACGATTCAGAGGCTACAGCTATATATTCGCGTCCCTTCGGATCATTAACATAATTCCATCGACTCTGTATTTCTTTAAAAATAGCAAAACACTGTATTACTTGCCTGTATTTTTGGTATCCCTTTATATCTTTAAAATGCTTCGTTGTAGACATCAATGCAAAATTACGAACATCGGAATGATTAAATTCTACCGCCTTAATTATCTTATTTTTATTTGGAAATGGCAATAACTTCGATACTATAACATCTTGAGGATTAGGATTTTCGCTCATCGCAAAAATAATTACTTTATAATCGTCATACACTTGATAAAATCCGTAATCACCTATTATAGTGCCGTAAAACAATGCACAAAAATAGACGATAATTGTAATTATAATAATCCTCCTGAACAACCGAAGTATAAAAAATAATACTGCTAATACCAGAATAAAAAGTATTATTCTGTCCAAATTCATAATCCACCCAAATTCAATAATATTCTGATGGATTATAATAAACAACGGAATCGTAATTAACAGACTGATTACAAAGATTATAATAGAATCCCAAGGCTTTTGAATAGATAATTTTTTACCTATAGCAATAATTCGTTCCTTAATATTAGGATTCATTTTTGAGATAATTTTATTTAAAATAATTCTTACAAAAATATAAGTTTATTTCGTAACTTTAAACATCAAATCTTATTTTTAATATTGTTTAACATTTTCTAAATTTGACTAAACAACCTTTATCATTAATATATAAACCACTCTATTCCGAATAATTAGATGCGAAAAAAGACCATTCTATCTGTATAGAATAGTCTTTTTGAATTCACTCCCTTAAACTGATATAATTTACTTGAAAAACACTCCGAAAAAACCTAAAAGACGCTAAATCTCTATTATTTGATAAATCTTTTAATTATTATACACTAACTATTTTTCAAATTACTTGTTTAATATAAGATTGTAATTCAGGTTTTTGTTTAATAAAAAATGTAAGCCATTTCTTTAATTTTTCCAACTCGTAAGGCAACAAACTTTTTACTGCTTTGTTTAATTCTTTACTAAATAGTTTTGGATCAAAACTTACACTTTCTAATACCTTTTTGGTGTAAGAATACATTATATCTCTATTCATAAAAAATTCATTTAATTGTTTTAATTGTTACTAGTTAAACGCAAAAATATACAATTTATTATATCTACCACCATCAAAAAACCACCCTTTTGAGGTGGTTTTTTGCTGTTTAATTAAAAAACTAATT
>JAUMYH010000019.1 GCA_030528745.1 Bacteroidota bacterium | reverse complement strand
AAAAATTATTTAAAACCAGTTAGAAAAAGGAAACTGAGGGTCTTGCAAAGGACTCTAAACTATCTGATGCTATTCAACATATCACAAGCATCATCTAACAGACCCTCTTCACACGCCTTTTTTAACCAATGTATAGCCTTAGTACTAGATTGTTCTACGCACATACCTTCCCAATAAGCCACGCCCAAAAGGTATTGAGCATTTGCTTCGCCTTGTTCAGCGTTTTTGATAATATCTTTTACTTCTTGTTCGTAAGATAGACTCATAATGCAGATTGCCAAAAATAAAATTACTCTTTTCATCGTCATAAGAATTAAATTACTGATATAAGATAAATAAAAAAATGAACAATTTGTAGGGCAAATATACGAGAAATAAAGATTTTACAAAAATAGTTGTTAAAAAATAGTTTTCTTTGGTTCGGATAAAAGTATTAATGCGATTGTAGCAAAATACGATTTTGGGTGTAATAGATACGAGAATCACTCTTTTTTTGAATTGTTGTCTGGGTTGCTGTATGTTACTCTGATTTTTTCAAGAATATTGTCGAGTATCTGTTCGTATAGGTCAATATCTAACGAATAATATTGGCTACTTTCGGCAAATTGTAAGCTGTCAGTTTGATGTTTTTTAAATATAATTTCTTTAGCATCAATGTTATTCGCGTTTACATAGGCAAAATCAGTGTTTTGTACAGCTTGTAATAGAATAATATCGTGCAGAACGGCTTCAAATTTTTCTTTCGGAAGCAAATTCGCAGGGACTTCGGATTTTGTTTCACACCCCAAAAGCAACAATAAGCCGATGATATAATAGATGCCTTTTTTCATTATATTCTGTCAAATAACAACCGTTGTCCAACTTTCTGATTATTAAAAACTCCGTTGTCGTATACCAAAGTTCCGTTTACAAAGGTGTGTGTGATTGTAGAGTTAAATTCTACGCCCTCCAATGGAGACCACTTGCATTTGTACAAGATGTTGTCTTTGGATACAGTCCAAGGGCTGTTGAGTTTAACTATTGCTAAATCAGCAAAATAGCCTTCTTTGATAAATCCTCTTTTGCGGATTTTAAATACCTTGGACGGGTTGTGAGCTGTTTTTTCAACTATTTTTTCTATAGAAATTTTTCCTTGCAGGTGTGCTTCAAATAGCGTGTAAAGGGCGTGTTGTACCAAAGGTCCTCCTGATGGAGCTTCGATGTATTTTTTTGATTTTTCTTCAATGGTGTGTGGAGCGTGGTCGGTAGCTATCACGTCGATTCGATTATCCAATAGGGCTTTCCAAAGTTCGTCTCTATCTTGAGCTGTTTTTACGGCAGGATTCCATTTGATAAAGTTGCCCTTTTGGGCGTAATCTTGGTCAGTGAACCAAAGGTGATGAACGCAAACTTCGGCGGTAATTTGTTTGTCTTCCAAAGGTTTGCTGTTGTCAAAAAGTGCGGTTTCTTTGGCTGTTGATACGTGAAAAACGTGTAGTCTAGCCCCTGTTTTTTTGGCTAATTCAATAGCCTTACTTGACGAAATATAACAGGCTTCTGCACTGCGAATTTTGGGGTGCAATTCGGTTGGAATATTATCGCCATAAATGGATTGATAGTGAGCCAAGTTGGCTTTGATAGTAGCTTCGTCTTCGCAGTGTACTGCAATGAGCATTTTGGTATTAGAGAATATTTTTTCGAGCGTATCGGTATTGTCTACCAACATATTACCAGTAGACGAACCCAAAAATATTTTGATTCCTGCTACATTTTCAGGGTTGGTAAGCAACACCTCGTCCAAATTTGTGTTGGTAGCCCCCAACATAAACGAGTAATTAGCGTACGATGATTCTGAGGCTATCTGGTATTTTTGCTCTAAAAGTTCTTGAGTGGTAGCATTAGGTACGGTGTTGGGCTGTTCTATAAACGAGGTAATCCCTCCAGCTATTGCTGCCTTGCTCTCCGATGCTATATCGGCTTTGTGTATAAGTCCCGGTTCCCGAAAATGCACCTGATCATCAATCATTCCCGGTATAAGATAGCCTCCTTGAGCATCTATAATCTGCCAATTTTCAGCCTCATTGGTTTCGATATGTTTGGCAATTTTTTCTATGAATTGTCCTCTAATAAGTACCTCGCCTCGGATTATGGTTCCTTGGTTTACAATTTGGGCGTTTTTGATAAGAATCGCATTCATAGGACTATAGATTTTGAACGTTATTATTTAGGCAAATATACAACAGTAGTCAAAAAAGAACAAGTTTTTTGACTCTCAATATTCAAAATAGTTTGTAATTGTAGTATATTTGCACTCAAGAAAATTTTCAAAACTTAAGAATATAATGAAAGCAGGTATTGTAGGTTTGCCAAATGTGGGCAAATCAACTCTTTTTAATTGTTTGTCCAATGCAAAGGCACAAAGTGCTAACTTTCCGTTTTGTACTATCGAACCCAATATAGGCGTTGTAAATGTTCCAGATCCGAGATTGGAAAAACTTTCGGAGCTTGTAAATCCTGAAAAAGTACAACCTGCAACGGTAGAAATAGTTGATATTGCAGGACTTGTAAAAGGAGCTAGTAGGGGTGAGGGGCTTGGTAATCAGTTTTTGGGGAATATCAGAGAGTGTAATGCCATCATTCATGTTTTGCGTTGTTTTGACAATGATAATATCGTGCATGTTGAGGGGAGTGTAAATCCGATACGAGATAAAGAAATCATTGATATTGAATTGCAACTCAAAGATTTAGAGACAATAGACAAACGATTGGAAAAAACCAAACGTGCTGCCAAAACAGGAAATAAGGAAGCTCAGGCAGAGGAGGCGTTGCTTGAAAGAGTAAAGTCCGCATTGCTTGAGGCAAAATCGGCACGTACAGTAGCCTTGTCAAATGATGACGAAGTTCAGATGATGGAGTCGTTTCAGTTAATTACCTCAAAGCCAGTGTTGTATGTGTGTAATGTGGACGAGGCATCGGTAGTAAAAGGAAATAAATATGTGGAGCAAGTAAAAGAATTGGTAAAAGACGAAAATGCAGAAGTAATTGTACTTGCCGTGGCCACAGAAGCCGATATTAACGAACTTGAAACTTATCAAGAACGTCAGATGTTTTTGGACGATTTAGGACTTTCTGAACCTGGTTCGTCTAAATTGATTCGTTCGGCATACAAATTACTCAAGCAACAAACGTATTTTACGGCAGGAGTAAAAGAGGTTCGTGCTTGGACAATTAATATAGGTGATACCGCTCCGAAAGCGGCAGGGGTTATCCATTCCGATTTTGAAAAAGGATTTATCAGAGCCGAAGTAATAGCCTATGATGATTATGTTCGTTATGGTTCGGAAGCCAAAGTGAAAGAGGCTGGTAAATTAAGAGTTGAAGGAAAGGAATACGTGGTTAAGGACGGTGATGTTATGCACTTTAGATTTAATGTGTAAGTGTTCATGGTTTTCATATTTGAAAAAAACCGAAGCAGAGCAATCTGACTTCGGTTTTTTTTTGATGTATAAATTTCAAATATAATATTAGTAGTCAAAATACCAATTGAACAGGTCGGAACGTATACCAACCGAGAACCAAGTAGTTTCTTGATGGAAGTTGGTTGCTGTTTCTGTAAACGGATTAAAGTTGCGGTAAGTAATGTTGGCAAAAAGTTTCAGGTTCGTGCTTGGGTTAATAAGGTAACCAGTCTGAATGTCAGCTATAAACACTTTGGTTGTGTTTCCTTGACCAGCTCTAACGTTGGTATCGTACGGACGGTCGTTGTCGTAATCAAGGAAAATGTTGCCACCATAGTTGTAATTGTCTTCTGGAGTGTTGAAGTCTAGCCCTCGAGTGCCTATAGTCATTTTAGCATCGGCAAATATCCGACCTTTGAAATATCTGCCCACAAGAATTAATTCTTTAAAATTTCCGCCCCAATTATGTCCCATACTTTGGTTGTTGTGGGCGTAATTGGTAATAGGGTCGGAGTGCGAATATACATACGGACGCACAATGTTGTATTCGGCTTGTAACATCAGATTTTCTACCCCAAAGGCATCGTAATATTTAGCTCCGATTTGGTATCCAAATTTGTTCTTCCAGCTTTTATTGCGTTTTTTGACATCGCCCATCGAAAATTCATCAATCAAGAATTGACCATAAATGTTTATCTTGTTGTTAATCTTGAATTTAGAGCTTAATCCCAAAAGGGCATTTCCTGAACGCGATGAAGAATTAAATTCTACGGTGCGATAGAAAATGATAGGATTTACAAAGTTGAAATCAAAACCGCGATTGTTTGAGTTGTTCCACACCACAGATTCAAATACACCTAAATTCAGACGGTTAGATACATTCCAACTCAAATAATGGTTTGCCATATATTTAGATGCATAGGTACGCTCAATGATGTTAGCATCTTGTATGTCTTTGAGCCATAGGTAAGTATTGGTGTATTTGATTTTCCAAAAAGTTGTATTGATTTTAAAAAACGGATGTGTAGAAGTACCATCGCTATGGAACAACGAGCGGTAGCCATCGCCAATAAAGTTACGCCCATATCCGAGTTGTAAGTCGATAAATTTGATAGGCGTTACGGTGATGATGGCTTCGGCAGAAGGAAAGTCGTAGGCGTTGGTTTTGAATGACTTGGCTATTCCTATACCAGGTATTACGGCAGGATTTCCTCCCGAAGGACGGATACTTTCGGCATAAGCGTTATAATAATCAGCAAAACGCCCTTGACTTTCGTAAATAGTGGTCGAAAAATGGATATTTTCGCCCAAAGCTCCTTGAATCTGCAAACCTCGAGTATTTACGTAAGTATAGTTTAAATCGCTTTTAAAATCTTTACCAATCCTCAAATCAAGCACTGGATTCATTGTAAACCAATAATTTTCCCCCTGAATAGCAATCAAATTCTCATTCCAAAGTTTTCTGCCCCACCAGCCATTTTTGTTTTTGGAAATGGATTGATAATGTTGTTCAAAGTCGTAATAACGAGCTACTTCGGCATAGTTGTACGGCTTTTGAGCGGTGTGGTTGTTTGCTCCCAGTTGATTGATATGTTTGTCAAATTGTGCATACATACTGTGCGAAAAAGGAATAGACAGACGGCTTCTGAATTGCGGATTGTCAAACTTATAGTATTTGATACTGTCAAGCTCGTTCAGTTTGCTTGAATGGTCAGTGTATCTGTTTGACTTTGTAGCCACGCTTTCTGTCGTAATTTGGTTGAGGTCAAAATACGAGGGTTCTTCCAGAGGTATGTTAATGTGTAAGGAGTATTTAGCGTAAGCGTTATTCCCCTTGTAGGTTGAAGGCGTGATTTTGGGCAGTAGGGCAAATACGCGTTTGATCTCCTGATTGATTGCAGCGTATTTGGAATTGGAATGTATGATGTTAAAATTTCCTTGTGGGTCTACTTCAAACACTACAATAAAATTGTTTTTTTGATTGGAGTTTACCGATTCTGGGGTTTTGAAGTTGTGGTAAACAAATTCTTGAACCTTATTGTAAAAACAAAGTTCGGTTTGTTTTGGGGGCAATTGCTCGCAGCCTTCAAATACAGGAGGCGTTTCTAGGGTTCTTTCTTGTGCAAAAATCCCTTGAGTAAATACTAATAAGCTAAGTAAAGATAATCTCATGGTTTGGATTAGTAAATTATTACCGCAAAGGTAGTTAAATTTTCTTATTTGTTAATTGTCATGGTTGAAATATAGTTAAAAGGTATTAACGTGGGTGCAAACAAATTACTTGTCCTGAGTTAATGGTTTGTAAATTAAGATGTTAAAATTTAAAATGATGATAAATATTATAAAGGTGTTAAATTTTAACACATCAAATCTTGGTAGAATGGATTTTTTTTATCAATTTTGTACACTAAACATTAAATAATTAAAAAATGAGATCAAAGTTTACTGTGATTATGACGCTCTTCTTGGCGTTATTTGTTCAGTTTTCTTTTGCACAAGAGAAAACTATTACAGGGGTAGTAAGCTCATCTGAGGATGGACTGCCTCTGATTGGTGCCAGTGTTATGGTACAAGGTACTACTCGAGGTACTCAAACAGATTTGGATGGAAACTATTCTATCGTGGCTTCTCAAGGTGAGAAATTGGTGTTTTCTTATGTGGGAATGCAGAATCAAGTTTTGCCAGTTACGGCAGCTAACACTATTAATGTAGTGTTGAGTCCGAGTACAACTATTGGGGTTGTAACAATTGAGGGGGGATATAGAACACTGTCTAAACCTAAATCAGCTCAAGCGGTTACTTCGGTTACTGCTAAGGAGATGGAAAACAGACCAAACCCAAACTTTCTGACAACTTTGCAAGGGCAGGCAGCTGGTGCTAACATTACAGCTTTTTCAGGGCAGCCAGGTACTAACAAAATAGATGTTATTATTCGTGGTCAAGGTACGGTAAATGCTTCTTCAGATCCTTTGTATGTGATTGATGGAGTGCCTTTGAATCAGGCTTTTGTAAGAAATCTTAACGCAAATGAGATTGCTTCGGTTACTGTACTCAAAGACGCAGCAGCTACTTCAATTTATGGTAACAGAGGTTCGAATGGTGTAATCGTTATTACTACCAAAAAAGGAGGCTTTAACGAGTCGTTCGATGTGTCATATTCTACTTCATATGGGCTTACTGAGTTTAGGGGTGATCAGTATAACTTGCCAAATACACAAGAGGTTTTCCGTTTACAAAGAATGGCAGATGATCAAGGAGTTCCTAATATGTCAAATGCTTTTGCAGTGTCAGGTGTAGCTCCAGGTTTTGGTGGGCTTCTTACACTAGACCCAAACAATTTGGAGGCTTATACAGTAGATACCAAATGGAGAGATGTATTCTTTAGAACGGGTACTTCAGTGTCGCACGATTTAGGGATTACAGCAGGAAGCAAAAATGCTAGTAACTATACGGCTATAGGATATTTTGATCAAGATGGTATAGTGCCTACTACAGGCTTCAAAAGATTTACACTTCGTAACAACTTTTTAGGTAAGTCTAAAAATGATAAATTTACTTATGGTCTTAATATTTTTGGAGCTTTCTCTACAAGAAGACAGTTAGAGCAAGAAACAAGGTCTACTGGAGAAAATAACATTAATAGTAATGTTCTTCAAAATCCGCTTACAGGTTATTTGAATTCAATGCCGTATGTTAGCCCAGATTTATATCAAAGTGGAGAGCAATTACTCAATGAATTTGGTAACCCAGCATTACCGTTGACACCGCTTATGTTGGTAGACTTGTTCCAAGGTAATAATGCTTATAACAGCTATAAAGAGTTAAAGACTATTGTTACTGCTAACGCAGATTACAAAATTACAGATGATTTGTCGATAGGGACTACTATGGGGATTGATTTTGCTACAGACAATCGTTTGTTTGCTATAGGACCAGAGGCTTATTTGTCAAGAGTAAGAGCAGCAGGAGCTACTCAAGATTATAACGGAATTGAAACGATTAACTATACGAATGAATTTGCTTATAATCATGTAAATCGTATTCGTTATAACAAAACGTTTAATGATAAACATACATTGGATCTTGGTTTGTATTCAGAATATATTGGAGCTAACAGATGGGTTAGTCAATCTACTCACGTAGGATTGAATCCGCTTAATTGGGAGCCAGGAGCAGGTACAGGTTATATTAGATACAATCCTGATACTATGCCAGCTTCGTACCGTCCGTCTGTCGCTACAGCAAAAAGACGTGCGGCAATGTTGTCGTTCTTTGGTACTGCGGATTATGATTATGATTCTAAATATGGTGTTTCAGCAACCATTCGTAGAGATGGTTCTTACCGATTTGTAGGAGATAACAGATGGGCAACATTTTGGGCAGTGGCTGGTAGATGGAATGTGTCTGAGGAGAACTTTATGAAAGATAGCGAGTTCTTCACGGATATGAAACTTAGAGGTTCGTATGGTACTACTGGTAACCAAAACGTTGTTGCTAGAGGTGTAGATAGTAATGTTTCTCCAATATTCTTGGGAGCTAACTTGGTAAGAAGTTTGAATGCGTCAACTAATGCTTATAACAACCTGCCTGCATTTGGAGTATCAACTTATGGAAATCCAGATTTGAAATGGGAAACTACAACCCAATGGAATATAGGTCTTGATTTTTCAATTACAAATCGTCTACATACACAAGTAGATTTCTATAACAGACAAACAGATGACCTATATGTTAGAATTCCTGTTTCTGCTGCTAATGGTATTAGAGAGTTGGAATCTAATTCAGGGTCGTTACAAAACAGAGGACTTGAACTTAACTTAAGATATGATATCTTCAGAGATTCTGAATTTAAATTAACTGTGTTTGCCAACGGAGCTTACAACCGTTCTAAATGGTTAGATTTAGGGTTGTTAGATCCAGATGGCGATGGAAGAAGAGCTAATGGAGGTCTTATAGATGAGATAGGAGGACAATTGTTCCAATACTATGCTGTACCTTATGTAGGAGTTAATCCTGAAAATGGAGATTTACAGTTTATGAATATTAATGGAGAGATTACCGATACTTCTTCGGAGGAAGATAGAAGACCTTTAGATAAGAGTTCACTTCCATTGTATCAAGGAGGTTTCGGATTTAATGCTTCATACAAAGGGTTCTTTGTAGATGCCTTGTTTGTATATGCAGCAGGAGCCTATAAATATGATTCAGATTATTGGTCATTGATGGATCCAAGAAATCTTAATTTATTCCCTGCGTCAACAGACTTGTTCAATGCTTGGACTCCAGATAATACGAATACGGACGTACCTGCATTAGCAGCTACTAACTATAATAGTCAAGATATTTCTGATAGATTTTTGAGAGACGCTTCGTATATCCGTTTAAGAAACTTGTCAGTAGGATATAGTGTTCCACAAAGATTCTTGGATAAAACTTTCATCAAGACTCTTAGATTCAGAGTACAAGCAGAAAACTATTTGACATTCACTAAATGGAAAGGATTTGATCCAGAGAGTTATGTAACTACACAAACTGGATACTATCCAACACCTAAAATACTAACTTTTGGGGTTGATATTAACTTTTAAAAATTAAAACATTATGATAAAAAGATTTTTATATATAGGAATTCTCTCTATGGGGTTATACTCATGTCAAGATACGCTTGATGTAGTTCAAGAGGGAGAACTTACTGATCCAAAGGTATTCACAAATGTTGAGAATTCACAACTCTTCTTGAATACTGCCTATGGTTCGTTGAATATATTCTCCGAGCAAATGCTATCATCTATGATTACAGATGAGGTCGGAATTGGAGACGCTCTCCCTGCTGGGGAAGCTACGTACAGATTTCAGATTTATGATACCAATGTTGAGGCAAGGTTAATTTGGGAAACACATTACCTAGCAATTAATAATGCCAATAGGGTGTTAAGAGGACTTACTTATTTCACTCCAGCGGCAGGAGAAGAGGTAGCTTACAATAATATTAAGGCTCAGGCGATGTTTTTACGAGCGTTCTCTCACTTTCAGTTGTTGACTTATTTCTCAACAGATTTAAAAAATGACAACGCTCTTGGAGTTATGAAATTAGACTTTGTACCTACACCAAATCAGCAAATTCCTCGTGCTACTAATGGAGAGATTTTTGCTTTGATAGAGTCTGATTTGGCTTTTGCAGAGGCAAATCTTACTAATGCTACGACTGGACCTAACAGTTGGAAATATGTTAACATCAACACAGTAAACAGTTTGAGAGCTAGAATGTATTTGTATAGAGGTATGCACACTCAAGCTGAGCAATATGCAGATTACTTGATTAACAATTCAGGTATATCATTAGCATCGTCTTCGTTTACATTACCTGAAAACTTCCCTGCTACAACATCTACAATTGTGCCGACAGGCCCAGGTACAGGTTCTAATTCAAGAGATGCAGCTCCAACTGGACCTAATTCAGCTATCCAACTGGCATTGTACAAAATGGACAGACATGAACCTAATCCAACAGACGCACCAGACTACAGAAAAATGTGGGTGGATCAAATCCAAGGTGAAATGATTTTCTCGTTGGCAAGACCAGTTGTAGGTAATGGAAATTTGTCAATGACGTATAATACTAACCAATCCGATACTCAAGGAGGTTCAAGATACGATGTTGGTCGCACTTTATTTAACTTACTTACAGAGGATTTGGGTGGAGGAGCTCAAGATTTTAGAAGATGGTCGTTTGTTGACAGATCATCAACAATATCTCAAGACCCTGCTACCGCTACCAATGTTAGTGAGGTTATTGTAGTTGATAAATATCCTGGTAAAGTAGGAGGACACGCTCATAATGATATTAAAGTGTTCCGTATGTCAGAAATGTACTTTATTAAGGCAGAAGCAAGGGTAGCTGCTGGTGATTTGGTTGGTGCTGCAAGTTTGATTCAACAAGTAAGACAAGCAAGAAACTATATTGCTGGAACTACAGTTCCAACACCTACTTACGGATCAGCTCAAGAGGCTTATGCAGACATCTTAAAAGAGCGTCGTAAAGAACTTTGTTTTGAAGGACACAGATATATAGATATCAAACGTTTGGGAGCTGTGGCAGGTATTTCTGGTACAGACAGATATTTCAAAGATTCTGAAAACGGTTCTGCTACTAATCCTTATAATATCGCTTATGATGATTACAGGTTCACATTACCAATTCCAAGAACTGAGAATGTAGCTAATTCGCTAGTTCAAAATCCAGGGTACTAATTGTTAGTAATGTTTAGAATTTAAAAAGGGGTTGCCACTGTGGCAACCCCTTTTGTTTATTTCTATCTTAAAGGTTATATAAGTAAAACCGTTTGGTTATCTGTAAGCAACTAAAAGTTTGATATAGGGAAGGTTGTGCTAAAATGCGTGAAATAGCAGAATATGAGCTTGTTAGAGAGATAGGAGTTTAATTTTCAGAGATGGTTTTTACAACAAATTCCATCATATACTGAACGGTTTTCTGTTGGATTTCGATTCTGTTGTTTCCTTCAACAATGGTATCCAAAAGATGTAATTGGTTTTTATAAATTACAGCAATGTATATCTGACCGATGGGCTTGATTATTTTATAATCGGTACTAGGAGCGGAGGCAACACCCGTTACAGCTATGTATATTGATGCTCCGATACCCACTTGAGATAGTCCACGCACCATACTAATGGTGGTTTCTATGGATTCGGAACTATATTGTTCTATAATGCTGGAATCAACTCCCAAAAGCAAGGTTTTACATCTTGCCTGATAGGTAACAATGCCACACTTGACCACCTCGGAAGCCCCTGATACTGAGGTTATGGTCGCACAAAATAACCCTCCAGTAATGCTTTCGGCTGCAGCAATACTTAGATTGTACTTCTTTAAGATGTTGTTAAATTCGAGGGCGGTCATTTAGCGGTAAAACAAATTTTTATCAATATGTTTCCAAACTTTTTCGGGCAGTAGCGGTTGTACGTTTTTCCTTTCTTTGATAGCCTTACGGATAAAGGTAGAGGATAATTCTATAATAGGGGCATCTGTTTTGTGTATGTTGGGTAGGTGTAACAATTCACTTTCTTGTTTGTTGTCATAAAGTCGAGGGTATACAAAAATGGAATATCTTTGGAGTAGTATTTCAAAATTTTTCCATTTGTGAAGTGATTCCAGATTGTCCTCGCCCATAATCAGACTAAAGTTGTATTTGGGGTATTTTTCTTCCAAATAACTCAATGTATTTATCGTATAGTTGGGCTGTGGTAACTTGAACTCTATGTCCGATGCCTTAAGTTTGGGATAGTCTTCAATGGCTATTTGTACCATCTCTAAACGCAGATAATCATTCAGTAGCGAACTTTTTTGTTTAAACGGATTGTGAGGTGTAACCACAAACCATACCTGATCCAAATTGGAATATTCCGCTATGTGATTTGCCAAAATAAGATGCCCTATGTGAATGGGGTTGAAAGAGCCAAAATAAAGTCCTATGTTCATGATTTGATAAAGTTTGAAATAACTTGGTAAGCTTCCTGCTGTGCTACCTCAAGTATGTCATTTTTGATACGCACATCGAACAAAGGTGCAGATTCTAACTCTTTGGCAGCCTTGTTTACACGCATTTGTATCTTTTCTTCAGTTTCTGTAGAACGCATTCGGAGTCTTTTTTCGAGTTCATCAATACTTGGAGGTTCAACAAATACCGTTAGGGTTTTTTCTGGAAAGAGCTTCTTGATGTTGAGTCCTCCAATTACGTCAATATCAAATATAACGGTGTATCCTTCCGCCCAAATACGCTCTACTTCGCTTTTGAGTGTGCCGTAATAATTGTCGGTGTATACTTCTTCCCATTCAAGAAATTGCCCCTGTTCAATACGTTTTTTGAACTCGTGGGTCGATATAAAGTAATAATCTTTACCGTGGGTTTCTCCAGTGCGTGGTTGTCGTGATGTTGCCGAGATAGAAAATGCCAATTTGAGTTCAGATTTGTCGAGTAAGTATTTGACAATAGACGTTTTCCCCGCACCTGAAGGAGCCGAAAATACAATGAGTTTGTTTGTTTGCATATTAGTAGATTGTTATGGTACAAATTTCCGAAAAAATATCTGAAATAGAAAGAACTTAATGGTATAATGCTTTTGTTTGGAGATTTCATTTTGGAAAAGATATGTGGCATTGTTAGCGGAGCGAGAATATTTATTTGTTATTTTGATGTTTATGTGTTTTCTTTGTGCCTTTAAAAAGATTACTTAATCCAACAGATTTATAGGAAAATTTTTGGGCGAATTATGAAGTTGCAATTTTCGAAATCGTATTTTCTGATAGCGTTGGTCATTTTTATTGCAGAAGTCTTGATTGCAACCGTTTTTCAAAGTTATGGATTTCTCAGAAGTTACGTTGGCGATGTGTTGGTAGTGATGTTGATTTATTATGCAATAGGCTCTATTTTTAAGATAAGCAACAAAACTCTTGTGCTTTGGTGTATATTTTTGTTTGGAGTTTTTGTCGAGTTTTTGCAATATTTCAAAATAGCTTCTCAATTAGGATTTTCAAAAAATAGTCTTGTTTATATTGTGATAGGAAATACTTTTTCAGTAGAGGATATTATCTGTTATGCCCTTGGTTGTGTGTTGGTTTGGTTGATAGAGCGGTAGAGTTTTATTTTATGGTTTTGTATTTGAGTTTGTTATATTCTT
This sequence comes from Bacteroidota bacterium, assembly GCA_030528745.1. GTDB lineage: Bacteria > Bacteroidota > Bacteroidia > Flavobacteriales > Flavobacteriaceae > Flavobacterium. The sequence continues at coordinate 20,178 of JAUMYH010000019.1, read as the reverse complement.
TTGCTAAAGATGTTATAGCGAACATCATCTCTTTTCGACTGAGCTGATAGATGTAATTTGCTCTGTTTTTTTGGGGTAATGGCTCCTCAATGTTATATACGCAGTAGTACAGAAATTCGTTCAAATCGTGCTTTTTTATCTCGGCTTGTTTAATGATAAAATCTTCGCCCAATAGATTCTGAATATACGCTACTTTTTTATCTTCTTTTTTCATAGCATCAAGTTTTTTAAGCATTTTGGTTCTGCCTGTAATCAGATTAATTAATGCTCCAATATGATATTCTGTTTGGGCTGTATATATTCTTCGTTCTTCTACAGTGTATTTTCGAGGTTCTTTGGTCAAGATACCCAATTCTACGGTCGAAAAGTTTATTCTGTCAATTTGAACTTCTTCGATTTCAACAGGTTTGCTTTCTAGTGGAATGATTATTTCTTTTTGAAAATCGTCCTTTTCAATCAAATATCTTTTCTTGTATATAAGAGGCGAACTGAAAATGAGTAAATCACCTTCCTTGCCCTCAATACTGAATTTGCCCATTGTATCAGTATGGGTTTCTTGTTGGGAGGACAAATTTACAACCAACACATCTTTGAGGCTTGTGCCTGATGCTTCCACTTTTCCATTTAATATTTGTGAAAAAGTTGCATTTGTAAACCCAAAGAATACCAGTGTTAGTAGTAATACCTTCATATCCAGTGTTTTTTATAAAAAAGCTACTCAAATAATTTGTGAGTAGCTTTTCAAAAATACTTGTTATTGTTTGAAAATTCTGTAATTTACTTTGCTGTTCTCTACTTCTAGATTCAAGATGTAAATTCCTGTATTTAAGTCGGATACATCTACTGAAGTTGCAGTTAGTTTACCTTGTTTGAGTACCTTACCAGAATAATCATAAATGGTAAATGAATTAATATGAAGGGTTGATTCAATATTGATGACATCAGAGGCTAATGTTGGGTATACCTTGATTTGCTGAGCATAATCGAAGTTGTCTGTACTTAAGAATGGATGCTGAGCAAAAGAAGGGTATCCTAAATTAACATCTGGGTTAATGAACCACACAGGTTGAGTATTGTTCTGATTTAGTAAGGTAATAAAACTTTCGGTTTTCATTTCAGAAGTAGTTTTGCCAGTGATTTCGACCTGAGGTGACATATTTTCGGTTACGCCGATGTGAGATGATACCACATTGTCATAGTAAGAGTTGAATACTTGTCCTCCTGTTATTTCGGCAGCAAAACTTCCTAAAATATCAGATTGAGATTCTACAGTACTTACAGCATAACAATTTCGGATAATTCCGTTCTGAAAAGTTCCCACAAAACCACCAACTCGGTCAATGCCTTGTACAACAGCTCTTGTGTAGCAATTTTCGATTGTAACCTCACGATTAGGACCAAAGGCAAAGGTACTGAATCCGAAGAATCCACCGATTAGATTTTCACCCTCAACTTCACCAACAAAAAACGATTCTTTGATAGTGGCTTTATCCCAAGGCGATCCAACTAAACCTCCAATTTGAGCTTTCCCTTTAACTTTTCCTTGAGCCGAACATTTATCCACTACAGACTCTGTAAGTACTCCTCCGCATAGTCCTCCAGCATTATATCCTGTCCCCATATTTTGTGTAGCTACAACCTCTATATCTACATTTATTGCATGGCAATTTTCTAATAATGAGTTGGTTGATAGGTTTCCTACAATACTTCCTGCGGTGTCTTTACCCTTTACTTTGGCATTGTTCAGATACAGATTACGAACCTCGCCCTGATTGACTTCACCAAATAATCCTAGAAAATCACCTTCTTCTCGGTAAACAAAAAGGTTACTGATTGTTTTACCATTTCCGTCAAAAGAACCTTTGAAAGGTTTGTAATAATTATAACCAATAGGAGTCCATAAATGCCCAGATAGGTCGATGTCGCTATCCAAAGTAATGGTTACTCCTGCAAGGTTATTGTCATTATAAACGATTAACGAAAGTCCAGCTAGTTGTTCAGCAGTGTTGATTGTGAACTGCGTCTGACCATTCACATACCAAGAAGTGTCCGCAAAGTCACTCCATTGAGTGGAAGGGAAATTATCTGACACAGAGTTTGAAGTAACAGAAAGCTGATTCAACATCATTGAGCGGACATTAGCGGTTGTTGTTTCAAAGCCGATTAAGGCACATAACATAAAAATAGTTTTTTTCATTTTTCAATCTTGTTTTAAAAATTATCTTCCCAAAAGTACGATTTTTTTCTGTAACGGAAAAATATTTTCTAAACTAGAATTTATGTAACTTTGTACAATTACCGATTGATTTTGTATGAAGAAAGCCTTTAAAATAATTGTAGGAATCGTATTGCTTTTTGGACTGATACAGCTTATTCCTGTTGATAAATTGAATCCTTTAGATGTTCAAGGACAAAGTTTTGTAGAGGCTTATTCTCCTCCTGTAGCGGTGCAGAAAATACTAGAACAATCATGTTACGACTGTCATTCGAATCACACCCAGTATCCCAGTTATGCCAATATAGCTCCCATATCCTGGGTGGTACGTAATCATGTCAAAAAGGGAAGAAGATACCTCAATCTGTCCGAATGGGGAAGTTATAATATTTACCAAAAAGAAAGTTTGATAAAAAAGATTCCTCAAAGTATATTGTACAGAAAAATGCCGCTCCCACTATATTTGAGTTATCATCCTCAAGCCGAGCTTTCCGAAGAGCAAATACAAGTATTGGTAGATTATTTTGAACAATTAGACCCTAACGAATTATAATCTCTGCCGTATAATTTCATATAAAAAAGCCCCACAAGCCACCGATACATTTAATGACGAAATGACACCATACATCGGAAGTTTGGCCTTGTGGTTTACCATTTTTAATATCGAAAGATTGATGCCTCTGTCTTCGGCTCCCATAATTACGCCTATGTTTTTGTTGAGATTTATGTCATAAACGTTTTGTTGGGTTTTTTCGGTACAGGCAACAATATCTATATCACAAGATTGTAGGTACATCACAGCGTCTTTGAGGTGGTTTACTCGACATATAGGAATGTTAAAAACAGCCCCAGCCGAGGTTTTGATTGTATCTCCATTTATCGGAGCTGAGCCTACCTGAGCTATGATTATGCCATTAGCACCAACGCATTCGGCAGTGCGAATAATTGCTCCAAAATTCCTTGTGTCAGAGATGCCGTCCAGCATCAAAAACAAAGCCTTGTTGCTTTCTAAATCGGTGTTTTCGATGAGTTCGTCTATGGAAACAAAGCTGATAGGAGCTATACTGGCAACCACGCCTTGATGATTCTGATTGGCAAATTTGTGAAAACGCTCGGCAGGAACAAAATTGTAACTTATGTTTTTTGAATTGATTAAATTCAGAAGTGTTTTCATCAGCGGACTTCTGGCTTCTTTGTGGATTAAAATTTTGTTTACTGAAGCTCCAGATTCGATAGCTTCCATAACGGCTCTGATACCAAAAATGTTATTTTCTTTTTCCATTTGTTTTAATTATTAAAATGATTGAGTGGTGTTACATTTCCCAAAATCGCAAGCATTCGCTTTCGTAAATCGGTGTAGAGCATAATTTCGGATAGTATATCGGAATTATTTTCACTCGGAGTGTTCTGTATCTCGGTCATTTTCTGTTCTACTAATTTGTAAATCAAGGCACATCTGTAGTTGATGATGGTTTGCTCTACATATTGTACAATTACTTGTTCGTGCGTAGTTCCTTTCGGAAATATATTTTTAGACTCCCACCTATCGAGGTGGTATTTGTCGTCAATCATATAAATATCGCTTACCTCTTGCCCAAGTTCCAAGGGCATCTCTTTAATGTATTTTTGAAGGTCAAAGGAATTGTTTTCTTGAATATGATTCATAAAACTCTGGTAGATATTTTTGAAATTTGGGTTCGAAAATTCTATTTCGTCATCTTGTAAACTCATAAATATCTTATCCTTAACCAATTGTTTGCGTTTGATGATTTTGTAATCTAATTCATTTTCATCATTAATATAGTTGTAGTGTTCTTCAAATTCCAATTCTTTGAAAGAATGGTTGAATAATATCTTGAGGATATTTTGTTCGATAGTGTTTAAAAAAATGTTTTTGTAGAGCGTTTTTTCTCGAATAATTTTGTTGTTTTCCTCTGTTTTTGTTTCTTTTTTGAGGTCATCGTATTGTTTTTTCTGAAGAATTTGTGCCAGCGTATTAGCCAAAACCTCCTCCGAAATATCCATGATTTTGGAAGTTTCCTTCAGATAAATCTCTTTTTTGATTCTGTCAGGAATTTTAGCAATACTTAACACCATATCTCTGATGTGTTCTGCCTTTTTGATAGGGTCGTGTTTGGTTTGCTCGAGCAACAGTGAAGCCTTGAAGCGAATAAAATCGTGGGAGTTTTGTTTGATGTATTGTTGAAAATCTTCGTTAGATAATTTTTTGGCAAAGCTATCAGGGTCTTCGCCATCAGGAAAAGTGCATACACGAACATTCATACCTTCTTCCAAAATAATGTCAATACCCCGAATGGAAGCTCTAAGTCCAGCAGAGTCTCCGTCAAAAAGTACGGTAATATTTTTGGTAAACCGACTGATGAGCTTAACTTGTTCGGGTGTAAGTGCCGTGCCTGACGAGGCTACAACGTTCTCAACCCCAGACTGATACATTTGGATAACATCGGTATATCCTTCGACTAAGTAGCACAAATCGTTTTTTAATATCGACTGTCGAGCCTGATATATTCCGTAAAGAATTTTACTTTTGTGATAAATTTCGCTTTCAGGCGAATTGAGGTATTTGGCTACTTTTTTATCCGACAAAAGTGTACGAGCCCCAAATCCAGCCACTCGCCCCGATATGGTGTAGATAGGAAACATTACTCTGGCTCTAAATCGGTCAGTGATTCCTTTGTCATTAACAGACGAAAGTCCTGTTTGCTCCAAAAATTCGCTTTTGTAGCCCTCGTTTAGGGCTTTTTGAGAAAAATCCGACCAACTGTCCATTGCGTACCCCAGTCCGAATCGTTCGATGGTGGCATCAGTAAAACCGCGATTTTTAAAATAAGACAGCCCCACCGATTTGCCTTCATCGGTCTGAAACAAGTTGTGTTTGTAATGCTTTTGAGCAAATTCACTAACCAAATACATACTTTCTTTCAAAGAGGCTTGTTCTTTGTTTTCAGGGGTGTCTTCGACCTCTTCTATCTCAATATTGTATTTTTTTGCAAGGTATTTAATAGCTTCAGGATAAGTCATTTGCTCTTGCTCCATCAAGAACGAAACCACGTTGCCTCCCTTTCCAGAGCTGAAATCTTTCCAAATCTGCTTGGTGGGTGATACCATAAAAGAAGGCGTTTTTTCCTGAACAAACGGACTGAGTCCCTTTAGATTAGACCCCGCTCTTTTGAGTTCAACAAAATCACCTATAACCTCTTCGACCCTTGCTATCTCGAAGACTTTATCGATGGTGTTTCTGGAAATCATTTGTTGCTAAAATATGGTTTTGACCAAAATTATTTGCCCTGAAGGTATTTTTTTTCCATCCAAAAAGTACCAAACGGAATTAAGGAAGCCAACAGAACGAGGAAAAAGTCCTTGCCATTCCATTTCATTTCGTCTTTAATCAAAAAAGCCAAAACAACATAGGCTATAAATAGTAATCCGTGCGACATTCCAATCGGAAAAAGCAAGGTTTTGTACAAGTCAGGGTTGTTGTGTTTGATAAAAAGCATATTGCCAAACAACGCCAAATAAGAAATCCCCTCCAAAAAGGCTACCAATTTAAAAACTTTCAGCATGAGTAACTTTATTATAATTTAATTTGGAGGCTAAGTTAAAACTATTTTTACAGAAAAAGAAACCTTATTGTTTTATTTAAAACAAATTTGTATATTTGAGCATATTTTAATGAATCCAAACTATGCAAAGAGACAACGAAATTTTTGAATTAATTGAACAAGAAAGAGAACGACAAACCGAAGGATTGGAATTGATAGCTTCTGAAAATTATGTGTCGGATCAAGTGCTTGAAGCAGCAGGTTCGATACTTACAAACAAATACGCAGAGGGTTATCCAAACAAAAGATATTATGGCGGTTGTGAGGTAGTAGATGTTGTGGAGCAAATAGCAATTGATAGAGCAAAGGCTCTTTTTGGGGCTGAGTATGTAAACGTACAACCTCATTCGGGTTCACAGGCCAACAGTGCTGTATATGCGGCTTGTTTGCAACCTGGAGATACAATACTGGGGTTTGATTTATCGCACGGAGGACATCTGACCCATGGTTCGCCAGTGAATTTTTCAGGAAGATTGTACAAACCTGTGTTTTATGGAGTTGAGCAGGAAACAGGACTTTTGAATTACGATAAAATTCAAGAAATAGCCCTAAAGGAAAAACCAAAAATGATTATAGCAGGAGCATCGGCATATTCTAGAGATATTGATTTTAAGCGTTTTAGAGAAATTGCAGATAGCGTAGGAGCGTTGCTTATGGCTGATATTTCGCACCCTTCTGGACTTATAGCCAAAGGGTTGCTATCCGATCCTGTTCCGCATTGTCATATCGTTACAACCACTACACACAAAACCTTAAGAGGCCCTAGAGGAGGAATTATTATGATGGGGAAAGATTTTGAAAATCCATTCGGTTTGAAAACCCCTAAGGGCGAGGTTAGAATGATGTCCTCATTGATTGATGCGGCCGTATTCCCAGGTAATCAAGGAGGGCCGTTGATGCATATTATTGCCGCTAAGGCAGTGGCATTTGGCGAGGCCCTTTCGGATACCTATTTTAAATATGCCTTGCAGGTGCAAAAAAATGCTAATGCAATGGCTAAGGCATTTGTGGACAAGGGGTATAATATTATTTCGGGAGGTACGGATAACCACATGATGCTGATAGATTTACGCAATAAAAACATCTCTGGTAAAGAGGCTGAAAAGGCGTTAGGAAAGGCGGAAATCACGGTGAACAAAAATATGGTTCCCTTTGATGATAAGTCTCCTTTTGTAACTTCAGGAATCCGTGTGGGTACTGCTGCCATAACTACTAGAGGACTTAAAGAAGAGGATATGGCAACTATAGTAGCGTTTATAGATCAGGTGATTAATAACCATACTGACGAACAAAAATTAGAGGAAATAGCAGACAAAGTAGTAGAGATGATGTCTGATAAGCCTATATTTGCTTATGAATAAACTGAATATAAATTGTCCGAGAGCCTCATTCTCGGACATTTTTTTACTATGAAAAAAACGATTTTTACAATATTACTCAGCCTAACATTATCGGTAGGTTTTTCGCAAGGTTCTTTTCAAGAAAAATTATCTCAAGCGGCGGTGAGCATTATAGATAAAGAGGTGAAATATGTGTCAGAATATGTAAGCATACCTTATCCAAATGGCGATGTTCCAGCCAAAACAGGGGTGTGTACTGATGTGGTGATTCGTACTTACAGAAAATTAGGAATCGATTTGCAAAAAGAAGTACACGAGGATATGAAAAAGCATTTTTCCAAATATCCTAAAAAATGGGGACTCAAAAAGCCAGATAAAAATATTGATCATCGTAGAGTTCCGAACCTGCAAACATTTTTCCAAAGGCACGGAAAAGAGCTTCCAATATCCCAAAATTCAGTCGATTATAAACCAGGGCATATCGTAACTTGGATGCTACCTGGGAATCTTCCTCATATTGGAATTGTAAGTAATATGAAATCAAAAGACCAAAAACGCTATCTGATAGTACATAATATGGGTGCTGGTCAAGTGGCTGAAGATGTGCTTTTTGTGTATAAAATCACAGGACATTATAAATATGGAAAATAGATTTTGTCCTTGTCTAAAATTGAAAATAGATAAAAGGCTGCGTTCCGCTTGATGCCGTAGCGAATACAATCCAAAAAACAATAGCGATGATTAAAGACTGTACCAGTAATGGCATTTTTTCAAAACTGATTCGGAATTGTTTAATCCATTTGCTTGGAATAAAGTGCCAAAGGTAACCTATAAGCATGATGAGAAATACATTTTTGTAACCCAACAAAATAGCCCTCCATTGTTGCCAATTCAATTCCAAATTGCCAATGTTGTTGATGATGTCTATGGCAATGTGAAAATCTTTGGATCTAAAGAATATCCAACAAAAAGCTACGAAATGGAAGGTCAGTAATGTAAATAAAATACGCGATAACCAATTGTTTTGACCTTGAGGTATAAGGCTAACAAAGGCTTTGTGTATGGCAAGTGCTAATCCGTGAAGGGTACCCCAAATGATAAACCTTATACTGGCTCCGTGCCAAAGTCCGCCCAAAAGCATGGTAGTCATCAGGTTGAATTGCGTGGCACTTCCTCTTTTTTTGTCCTTCAAAATGAGTATGCTGATTAAAAAAGCAACAAATGATGTTGTAACAATAATCAACGGCACAGAAGATTCGTTATAAAAATGAATACTCCACCCAAAAGCACCCAAGAAAAAGACGATAGGGAAGAAACAACCCCAAAATGTAGGCTTTCGATTGCCTCCTACCGAAATATATAAATAATCTCGAAGCCAACTAGATAGCGATATATGCCATCTACGCCAGAACTCCGTGATGTTTTGTGATTTGTAAGGGGTGCGGAAATTCTCTGGCAAACGAAATCCCATCAATAACGCCAATCCGATTGCTATATCCGAATATCCAGAAAAATCACAATAAATCTGTAAGGTGTATCCATATACCGCCATCAGATTTTCAAAAGAAGAATAATTATTAGGGCTGTCAAATACACGATCGACAAAATTTACGGAAATGTAATCTGAAATAACCGCCTTTTTGAGCAATCCTCCAATAATTAAGAATAAAGCCAAAGAAGCCTCTTTGCTCGTAAGAGAGAGTTTTTTGTAAATTTGAGGAATAAAATCTTTAGCACGAACAATAGGTCCTGCCACCAGTTGTGGGAAAAAACTTACAAAGAAAGCAAAATCAAGAAGACTCTTGGCTGGAGTTATTTCCCTGCGATATATATCGATGGTGTAACTCATGGTCTGGAAAGTATAAAAGCTAATTCCTACAGGCAAGACAATATCTTGTAGAGCAATACTACCACCAAAAATCTGATTGAAGCTGTCGATGGCAAAATTGGTGTATTTGAAATATCCTAAAAAACCTAAATTGGTAATGATGCTTAGTATAAGATATGTTTTCCGAGTTGCATTTGAATTGCTCTTGTGAATCTGATTGGCAAAAAAGTAATCCAATACAGAGGAAACAATCAGTAAAACAAAATAGTTGCCTCCTGCTTTGTAGTAAAAGAAAAGCGAAAACAACAAGACGTACACAGTCCGAAAATAGTGATGTTTTTGCGTAAGTATGTATACCAAATAAAACACGACAAACATTCCTAAAAATAGACTGCTGCTGAAAATTAGCGGATTTTTAGGGTCGTATACAAACCAACTGATAACCTGCTCCTTGGTCAGATAGAATTGTTCTATAAACATGGAATACACAGAAGTAGACATTGGCAAATCAATTATTTCAGGTTGCGATATTCCGAATAAGCCTTCATTAAGGCATCGAACAAAATTGTTCCTTGCTGTTGGTAGCCCTCTACAGTATAATGTACCCTATCTTTGGCTATTAGGTTTTGATTGATTAGGCGTTGCATAGATTCGTTCCCACCCATAGCTCTATACAAATCAAAGGTGCTGTAATTGTCGGCTTTGGAGTTGTCAATCAGTGTGTTGGCAAAATCAGCACAGTAATTGTGAGGCGTTTTTTTGTTAAAATACGATGGAGGGGGTGAGGTCAGTAACATCGGACATGATTTGTTATAAAGACGTGTAAGAGTCATGAATAGTTGGGCTTGGTCGTAAAAATTTTCAGCAGTAATTTTGTCAAAAGCCTCGTTAGTTCCTAATGAAACAATGATTAAATCAGGCTCTAAAGCTATAATTTGCTCAAAAAACATCTTACATTTGTTATAATCCGAAAATTTAGCCCCATTTACCCCAATGGTATGGTATATAATTCCAAAATTTTGGTTTTCCAATACAACCCCATTTAGAGCGAAGTTTGTGTTTTTTTCGTTAGGAATAAGATATATTTTTTCAGGAAGATCCAAATTTTCGTAAGTATAATAATGGTACGAATTGCTTGTTTTTTCTAACTTCTGAAAGTTTGAATAATCTACCTTGTATTCGGTTGTGGTTTTGGTAACAATTTTGAGTGTGCTTCCAGCCTTGATATTGGTTCCCGATAGTTTGTTGTCTTTTTGTATACTGGCTACACTGACCTTGTATTTGTTGGCAATTACGGATAGTGTTTCGCCTTTTTTGATTAAATGGTTGATGGTTTTGGTTTGTTCTTGTTGTACGATTTGCGGTTGCTTATTTGAAATTGCCAAATCGAAAAAACGCTGGTTGTTAGGAGTAATGATTTTAAGCGTATTGAATTGATATTGTTTGTTTTTTAAGTTGAGTTCTAGCAAAAAATCATTGTTTTGGGTAGAAAGTGAATAACCACTAATACCAATATCATCGGTGTTTGTGTTGGTGGTGTTTTTATGGCTGTTCCAATTGATGTTTGACGAAAAGCGAACGTGTCGCCCTGTGTTGGTTCGTATAATTGAATGAGGAAAAACCAGCCCTAAACCAGCATTGCCAAAACGAGATTGAAACCGTTGGCGGAGCATATCGGTCATAAAATCGGCCTGTATGTGTGAATCGCCGATGTGAACAATATTTATCTTCTGAGTCTGATTGCCCTCAAGAGCCTTCAGTTTTTCTAAAAAAGATTCCAACGCAACCATATTGTAGAGGCTGTGTTCCTGCATCTGTAGGTTTATAGAATCCAATTGACGCTCTCGTTTTATTTGAACATCTATTGTAACGGTGTTGTCCTTTGCCGATAGTAAGGACACTAACGATAGAATAATAAGGACAAAAAGCGATATTTTGTGTAACTTCATAATCTGATTTTTTAACCTCCAAAAATGTTAATTGTGAACGGTATCCGTGGTTTTGTAGGTTTGTGTTTTGTAATTATTATAGTCGTTAATTATTTTGTTGTAGAGCAATTCTGCAATTTTTTTAGAACCTTTGGCGTTAAAGTGAGTATAATCTTTAGTGGCTAATGATGGGTCTGCCTGAACCCATTCGACCATAGAGTTTCGCCCACCCATAAGCTCGTACAGATTGATAAAACCACAAGAATTTTCAGCAGCATATTTGGCCTGAGCCAAAGTAAGCGGCAACACTGCCGAATCTGTTTTCATTTCCATTTGGTATTTGGTTGATTTGTCAGCGGTAGAAACAATAAGTATTGAGGCACTTGGGAAACATTTCTTGATTTGATCCACCACTTTAGTCATTCCTTTTTCGTACCAAGAGTAATTCAGACTGCCATAATTGAGTACATTTGCCCCAAAGTGCAGTACAATAAGGTCGTAATTGCCGAGGGCTTTGTCAAAGTTTTGCATCAAAGAGGCGTTGAACATCGATAAGGGCAATCCTGAATTGCCACGGCTAGAAAAATTGTCAATAAGCACTCCTTGTTTGCTTGATGAGTTGATGCCGTAGAAAGCTATAGAATCGGCATTGACAAAAGTAAGACGCATACTCTTGATGTTTCTGTCGGAAAGATTCAAAGTGTTTAGAATTTTATCGGGCTGTAATTCTTTACGTACTTTGGTCGTATCTCCATTGTAGGTGATTTCTACATAAGCATCTTTGTTTTCGGAATATCCATAAAATAGGGTAGGGTTGTAAATCTGACTGATAGATTGTTGATGTGAAGCCTTGTATTCGACCCAATTGGGTTTTCCGTTATTTTTTACAAAAAAAACTTGCCCAGACACACCGAAGGGTTTGATGGGTTTTTTGACATTGACAAAGGATTGCGATTTCCAATTGTTCGAATAGCTGTGCTTGATACTCCCTCTGGAGGTGGCAGATTCTGATGTTATGGATACGAATCCAACGCCTTGTCCGCCAAAGTTTTCCTGCAATAATTTGCGAAGGTCTTGAACTATGTAATCACCATCGGTCATCGAATCGCCAAAGTATCCGATGCGAATTTGCCCTTGCTGGGTAAGCTCCAGTTGGTGTAATTTCTCGTAAAAATCATTAAGTTGCTCTTTGTGTGTGATGTGTATTTGGTCAATCGGAAAATCATCTTTCGGAGGTTTTGATGCAGGACGTTCTGGGCTAATAGTCGTGTTTTGCTTCAATACCGTGTCGATGTTTTTGCCAGTAAGAGCCTCAAGCATCAGACTGTCTACAGTAATAAAATTGTCGATAACTGTAGTGTCAGGAAATATGCGTTTGGGCAAAAAATACTTAAATCCTACAAAAAATATGCAGGACAAAAGCACCGTGGCGAATGATTTTTTGAAATACGACTTTTGCACACTATTGTTTTTACATTCTTTCAGGCATCTCGATTCCTAACAATCCAAAGGCTGTTTTAATTGTATCTCCAACCGTTTTGGAAAGTTGTACTCTAAAGCACTTTTCTTGACTTTCCGAAGCCGTAAGTATAGGCGTACTTTGATAAAACGAGTTGTATTCTTTAACCAAATCGTAAGTGTAATTGGCTATCAAAGCAGGATTGTACGTGTTGGCTGCGTTCAATATTACCTCTGGAAGTAAGGCAATTTGTTTGATAATTTCTTTTTCTTTGTTGTCCAAATTACCTATAGTCGTGTTTTCCGTAAAATCAAAGTCTGTTTTTCGCAATATTGATTGTATACGAGCATAGGTATATTGGATAAAAGGAGCGGTATTGCCCACAAAATCCACAGATTCTTTAGGGTCAAACAAGATGCGTTTTCGAGGATCAACCTTTAAGATATAATATTTTAATGCTCCTAGTCCAATAATCTTGTACAAACGATTTTTGTCCTCTGGAGTATATCCGTCCAATTTACCCAGCTCCTCAGATATTTCTTTGGCTGTGGTTTCCATTTCCAGTATCAAATCGTCAGCATCTACCACTGTTCCTTCGCGCGATTTCATTTTTCCAGAAGGCAAATCAACCATTCCGTAACTCAAATGGTATAAATTTTTAGCCCAATGGTAACCTAATTTCTCTAAAATTAAAAATAAAACCTTAAAGTGATAGTCCTGTTCGTTGCCCACAGTGTATACCATTCCGTTTACTTGGGTAAAATCCTTGGTTCGTTGGATAGCCGTACCAATATCTTGCGTGATATATACCGAAGTGCCATCGGCTCTAAGCACTAATTTTTCATCTAATCCCTGCGGGCTGAGGTCTATCCATACAGAATTGTCAGGTTTTTTGTAGAAAACGCCTTTTTGCAAACCTTCTTCAACGAGGTCTTTCCCCAAAAGATAGGTCTGACTTTCGTAATAATTTTTATGAAAATCAACTCCAATACTTTTGAAGGTGTAATCGAATCCTTCATATACCCAAGCGTTCATCATTTCCCAAAGTTGATGAACTTCTTTGTTGCCATTTTCCCACTCTACCAGCATTTGTTGTGCCTCGAGCAATATAGGGGCTTGTTTTTTGGCTTCTTTTTCCGAAAATCCTTGTGCTATAAGCTCTTGGGTCTGTTGTTTGTATTCTTTGTCAAATATTACATAGTATTTTCCTACCAGTTTATCGCCTTTGATGTTTGCCGATGTTGGGGTTTCGCCATTTCCGAATTTTTGCCAAGCAAGCATACTTTTGCAAATATGGATTCCCCTGTCGTTGATGATTTGCGTTTTGTAAGTAGTATAACCAACCGCTTCCAAAATATTGGCGATAGAATACCCTAGCAAAACATTGCGGATATGTCCTAAATGCAGGGGTTTGTTGGTGTTAGGAGAGGCGTATTCTACCAAAATGGCTTTTCCATTTTTGGGAGCAAAACCAAATTGCTCGGTATTGCGTATGGTGTTGAAAATATCCATATAATAGGCATCTGAAATGACCAAATTCAAGAAACCAGACACCACGTTGAATTTGGTAATATAATCGGAGTTTTCCAAAAGATAGTTGCCAATGGCGTTGCCCAATTCGACAGGATTGGTTTTGATTTGTTTCAGAAATGGAAAAATTACCAGTGTAATGTCACCCTCGAAATCTTTGCGAGTGACCTGAAATTCAATCTTTTCAGGGGTAATCTGATAATTTGTCTCTAGTGCCGATTGTACCTGTTGGCTTAATATTTCCTGTAAATTCATAAACCTAATAATGTGATGCAAAAAATATCTGCAAAGATAGTAGTTTTATGATTTTGAATCGATTAATTTTTTAAAAATATTTTTAACACCGTGTTTTAATACAGAATGAGTCTAAATACAAACATTTTGTGTATCTTTGTCCCTTATTTACAAATATACTAAATTTTATGAAAGCTAAATTTTACCCAATGTTGTTAGCCATGTTTCCTACATTGGCTTTAGCACAAAATCAAACACCCAATGAGGTGGTAAAGGATTCGACGCAGACCATAGCAGAGGTAATTGTGAATGTTGAAAAACGAATCAATGTAAATTACCTAAACATCAAAGGGAGTGAAGCTCCAATGACGATGAATGTGTTGGGGAATAAGTTGTTAGAAGAAATGAATATCACCAAAATTGAAGATGCTGTGCGAAATATACCAGGTGTACATTCGGTAAATCAATATGGTGCGTTTCAGTTTTTCAATGTAAGAGGTTTTGATAATTTTGTGGTGCTTAACGATGGTATTCGGGACGAAAGGCATACCATCACACAAAGTGCTCCGATGACCAATTTGGCAAATGTAGAACGTATAGAAGTCCTAAAAGGGCCAAGTGGTGAAATGTTCGGACATTCGGCGTTGGGCGGAGTAATTAACATTGTTCGTAAAAAACCTTCCGAAATGCTTATGGGCAATGTATCAGCATCTTACGGAAGTTATAACACCCAAAACTATGTGTTTGGGTTTGGAGGAGCGGCCATACCGAACAAACTCAGATTCAGAATTGATGCAGGAGTAAGCCGAACCAATGGTTGGAGAGGAGTAGAGGAAAAAAATAACAACGTAGCAACCACATTGCAATATCTAATATCGGAACGTAGTACATTAGAATTTTTCTATCAGTATATCAATGACAAATACGCTGGTGATGCAGGTATTCCTACAGATAATTACAGTAATGTGGTGCCAGGTATTGACCATACTATCAATTACAATAATCCTTACGATTATACTAAAAATGTACATCAGGAGTTCAGACTCAAGTTTTCACATGCCTTTAATAATGGAAGCAAATTGACCAATATGTTGTCGTATTATGACGATAGTATCGATTATATGGTTGATGAGGTTTTGTTCTACAATCCGAACCAAAATACGGTTACTCTGTACAATGGAGCTTACCACTTTAATCACCTTACCAAGCCACTATCGAATCAGCTCAACTATCACTTCCGATTCAATACAGGTGCGGTATCGCATCAGGCAATGGTAGGAAATGCCGTGTCTTATTTGGACAGACAATCCTTGTACAGAAATGTAGACTATCAGTCATCAACCCCCGATGTATATCCGAATTTTACCCCTCGTAATCCAGGAGAATTATCTAGGATTTTGGAATTAAACGAGTTGTTTGTCGGAACGTATTTCCATGATTGGATTGAGTTTTCCGAAAGTTTCAAAGCCTTGGTTGGTTTGAGATACGACTATTTCAAAGGAACGTATCATCCACGCCGAAGCGTTCAAGCTCCACAAACTACCAACAAAGATGAGTTTAACAACCTATCATTTCGTTTAGGATTATCGTATCAGCCGATTAAAAACTTCTTGACGCTTTATGCAACAGGTTCAAACTTTTTTAAACCTACTCGTTCGCACAACCACCGAACCGATTCGCCTTTCTTGCCACAAAGAGGATTCCAAACAGAGGTGGGTATGAAATTGTACAAAAAGGACAAATATAATATTACCGCAGCAGGTTTCTTTATCGAAAAATCTAATGTGATAGTAGGGCATAATATCTTATCGCAAGTAGGAGGGGCAGACTCAAAAGGTTTTGAAATTGATGCGGATTTGACCATTGCTCGAAATCTTTACTGGAAGTTGGGCTATGCCTATACTGATGCTCGTTTTATATCTAAAGGTCAGAGCGATGAAGACCAAGAAATTATAGGCAACAAAACCCCTTGGACTCCATTGCACACCTTTAATTCGTGGCTTAACTACGAGTTTGACAACAACGCCCTCAAAGGTTTGGGTGTAGGATTAGGCGTGTATTATGTTGATAAAGCATATCAAAATCAATTCAATACGCAATATTTGTCATCGTATACAATTGCTAACGGAACGATTTATTATCAGACCAAATACAACCTGCGTATAGGGGTAAATGTAGATAATATATTTGATACGTTGTATTTCAGAAGTGCCTTGTCAAGCAATGATTTGTACTCAAACGACCCAATTCACGAACCGTATCAGTCTGTAATGCAGGCTTATCCTGGTAAGGGCAGAAATTATAGCGTAACACTTACTTATAATTTTTAAGGTAAAAATGACAAATCCCTCAAACTTAAAAACTTGAGGGATTTTTTTGTGCCTAACAAATGTACTTTTGATAGAACGAGTAGCGTAAGTTGTTTTTTGATTATTGATGTTCTACTTGTTCTTTGATGTATGAAATGGTTTGTTCTAATGTTTTGGCTTCTATTTGTACAATAGTGTCTATTTGTTTGTTTTTGATAAAAATTACTTTAGATTTATCGAACAAAGCCGATAGTTTTTTGTCATTAGACCAATCCATAAATATATTGCCTTTGCGTTTTTTGTACTCGGACAAATCTAAGGAATTACTCGATGCCGAAATTAAGTAAACAGCAGGGTAGGTGTTGGACAACATATAATCCGAAAGCATAACATTACAACCTCGGCAACCATTGGACGTAAGAGCAAAGATAACATCGTTGTCGGCAATGTTGTAGTTGTGTTTGGAACGAAAATACGTTTCCATATCTTTATAAAATTGTTCCTCCTTGTTGGTAGTACAAGCCAAAGACAAACTACAAATCCAAAATATAAAAAATCTTTTTAGCATTTTCGTCTATAGTGTTTTTTTTAGAACATAACATAATACCTCTGTCAGTAAGTATTGGGGTCCAGCTTCGTATCATTTGCTCTTTGTCTAATAAAAACTCGCCTACTTGGTTGTAGTCGGTGTCCAAAAAAATGATACTGAAACTCTTCCTTGGGGCATCGGATAGATTTTCGAGATGTTGGGTAATATAGTATTTTTGATGCCTTGAATCAAAAATAATATCTTGAGTATAACCTACACATCTGGCTCTTATATTGATTTCCTCTTGCAATATGTCTTCTATTGGGTGTTCAATAGTAGGCGGATCGATTCCGATTTTGGTATAATCGGATTTAAGTTGTTGTTTTTTCTCTAGTTTTAGTTTATCCAAATCGTAGACAAGAAGTTGGTCAGAATAAACACTGAAAGAAAATAATTTATCATTTAATACTCTATAGTAGTTAGGTTCTACAAAAACATAAGGCTTTTCATAAAAGTTCTTATAGAATCCTTCCGCAAAATACCTTACCTCAACCGAATCACTGAAGATGTTCGGAATATATCCGTATTTATAGGATTCGAATATATTGCTGTATAGGTTTTTGAAGTGCTTTTCCAAATTTAAAATAGTGTCAGTTTTGTCATAGTTGTTAAATTCCAAATTCAGAACCACACTATTACCCACAGATGTACCTCCATAATTTTCCGAAGGACGTATTCTAAAGTTGTCTTTTTCTAATTTGGAGCTTAAATCAATGTTACGCCAAACCTTACCCTCTGCGTTGATTATTGATATTTTGTTGTTGTAAAACCCATACATGATTATGGTGTCTTTTGATATAACATTGATATTATAGGTATCTTTATTTAACGATGCTACGCCCTCCTCAAGGTTAATGGTGTATAATTTTTGAGCTTGATCATCAAAAATATCCATTTTCTTTTCTGTAACAGGATTCGATAAGTATATCAATCGTTTCTTCAATGTTTTGTCGTAATACGACCCTGAACATCTAGGGTGAGGAATATAATTTGTGTCAAAATAAAGTGTATCAACAACCCTAAAACTTAGTTTATTGTCGGTATCGACATTCTGACTACAACCTATCAATGTAAACAGAAATGTAGCAAATAATGTAAATCGAAACATAACATAAAATAATTTGAAGGTAAAAATAATTAAAAAAAACCTGCTAAAAGCAGGTTTAGATTGTTATTTCACAAAAGGACAAACTGCTACAATCTTGTTGTTTTCTTTAAATATCACAACAAAAGAATCTCCTTCCTTACCTCTTGTAGATACTTTTAGTTGTCCAGAGATTGTCCCTTTGATTAGAGAACTAGGTATTATCTCTTCTAAAGAGAAATTGTTGTTTAAGAAATAATTTCTAATTTCAGAATCATTGGAATTATTAATCTTTTTGTAAAGCATACTGATACTTACAGTTCGAGCTTCTGTAATTACTACAACTGGAATGCAATTGCCTCCACTTCCAGCACAACCAATATCGACTCCCCAAGTAGGATTGTCGTTTGTAGGGTCATTGTCATAAAAAAAACCAAGAGAACTACTTATTTTAGAATTGAATGTTGAATTTTGGATAGTAGTTACCTCTTCTTTCTCACAGGCGTAAAAACCTAATATCAATGTGGATATTGATAATAAAAACGTCTTTTTCATATTTTAAAGAATTAAATTAACAATGCTAATTTATAAAAAAAATAATACAAACAAAAAATAACCATTTAATTTTGGCAAATGTATCTAAAACTTCGTCTGTGTGTTAGGAGTTTTCAATGTTTATGATATGGTTTTCAGAGGAGATGAACTGTCTAATACATGTACTTCTGATAGAATGAAAAAAGAGGCTCTCCAAAAGGTTAGCCTCTTTGTCTTTTAAAAAGCATTCACAAACCACAACGCTCCGATGGCAAACATACCATGGTTCTGCTGAGGATATGAAGTATGTAACGGTTTTTTATAAGTATTGGTGCGATAAGCGTAGTAAGTAAAGAGTTTGAAATTTTGACGCTCAAACGGCTTAAATTCTAAGCCAAGAAGGTTCAGAGTTCTCTGGTTCATCTCATTACCTAGGGCTAAGGTGTTATCCTTGCTGTTCATACGCTCATATACGCTTTTCCCTGTGATATGCCACTTTGGGGTAAGGGCATAATTCAGCCTTAAAGCCACCGACTGAAACTGTACATCTTTTGCAAATTGGTGTACATAAGTAGGGTCTAATGTCTGCTGATACGCATTCAGTTCTTTAGAAATTATATTAAAGTGGTCTATGGCATTTTGGCTGTGCTGGAGGTCTAAATAACCACTGAACTTGTCCAATGTCCATTTATTCCCCAAAGCGATTTTATAATCTTGCTTCCCTTTTGCCACTTGCGAAGTAGTAAAAGAGTAGAAAGTGTGAAATTTCTTATCCCAAAAACTCCCTTTCCACGCAAAATTCACTCCCAAAGGCAATTTGCTCTGCTCTAATCCCAATGGTTTATAGCCTGTGCTTTCTACCAATTTAGAAAAAGTTTGGCTATGGGTATTATAGGCCTGAATGTGGAAACTGTTGTTATCATCTGCATTATAAGAAACCATAGCCGCTACAGGGAAAAGGTTCTGCTGACGGTTCACATAGTCAGAATACTGGTACTCAAAAGTAGGATTGTCATAAAATTCCCAACTGCCGTAGTGATTAATCTGCTTCCCTACCATAGTACTCCACTTATAGCCCTCCCCGAATTTATAATTCACATAGGCGTGGTCAAGTGCTGAAGTAGCATTATTCAGCGTTCCCGCAGGAGTATTTCTATTGAGCCTATATCTTACACGGTATTCCAGCTGTTCGCCTACATTTCCTCTTACCTCGAAACGGGCTTCATTTGCCTTCATTCCCCCTTGTCCGTTTTCAGGAATTTCAAGAGAAGAACGCAGGTATAAATTAATATCTACATTCTTTCCTATTTCTTCTAAAGTCTGGGCAAAACCAGCGTAGGAAATTGCAAGTAGTGATAAGGTTAAAAATATCTTTTTCATATTGATTTCTGTTATTTTAATTGATATAAAACAATTTTCAATTTTTCTTTCATTTTAAATGTATAGAATTTCATTTTTTGACGAAAGAAAATCGTTTAGCAAGGTTGATATATCGTTTTCCGTTG
>JAUMYH010000097.1 GCA_030528745.1 Bacteroidota bacterium | reverse complement strand
AAGTTGAAGATTCGATGTGGATCCCACCGACCGCTATTTTGTAAGACATAGTTTGACTCCTTGTTGTAAATTATTGATCACCCTAATTGCTGCATGGCTTCAAAAGGTTAATCAAAAGTTGCTTCACTTTGGGCTACCATAGCCAACTCATCATAGGCAGAAAATTGGTATACCCCGGACTCAAAGTTCTTTTTCCCAAAATCTAAATTGTCCGTCCATAGTTCGCATTGAGACATAACCGTCTGCACAGCATCATCCATTCCCTCCGGCGGATACCGATGTTTTTTCAAGAGTTTTTTTATCATCATTCTCATACTGGCTCTTGCTGAATCTCTTTTTTGCCAATCAATCGTTCTATTTTTACGGAGGGATTCTGCCAACTCCTTTGTAATTGCTATCAGCTCTTCATTCTCATAAAAATCCTTGATTGCCTGTGGCTTCGTAAGAGCATCATAGAAAGCCAATTCATCAGCGGTCAATCCTAATTGCTCCCCTTCTCTTTGAGCTGAAGCAATCTGTTTCGCCAAATTTAACATTTCTTCAATGACTTCTTCGTTTGTCAGCATTCCATTCAAATATGAATTAAGCGCTCTTTGCATGATCTCACTAAATTTTTCTGATTTGACGATATTTGTTCTCCGATATACAGAAACTTGCTCTGAAATCAATTTTTTCAGAAGCTCGACTGCAAGATTCTTTTCTTTCATATTTGCAACTTCTTGCAAAAATTTCGGATCAAATAACGAAAACTCTTCTTTGATGTCTGAAAATAAATTAATAACGCCATCACTTTTTATACTCTGCTTCAGAAGTTCATTTACTCGTTCATTCATTTCCGGCAAAGAGATCTTCTTACCCACTCCGGTATTGGTAAGTCTTAAAACAAGGACACGAACGGACTCAAAAAATGCCGCTTCAAATCTCATTTCCTCATCTATCATTGAGGAACATAAAGATAGCGATTGACAAAGCATTAGCGCTTCCTTTACAAAAGCATCCTTATCATCCGTTTTTTCTCTTCCAATAATGAAGTTCACCGCTCCACTGATGGTCTTTGCTCTTTCCAAGTCAGAGCCACTGAAAAACTTCGAGTAATCATAGCCATGAAACTTATCACGACAAATCGAGAGTTTCTCCAAGAACTTAGGATAGGCAATTTTAGAAACATCCGTATCACCATAATTCTTTTTATCTCGGGTCGTATAGTCATTCATCGCCTGTTTTAGAGCAGATGCAATTCCTACATAGTCGACAACAAGCCCACCTTCTTTATCCCTAAACACACGATTCACACGAGCAATCGCTTGCATCAAGTTATGTCCGCTCATCGGTTTATACACATACATAGTTGCAAGGGACGGAACATCGAATCCGGTCAACCACATATCTACGACAATAGCAATCTTCATTGGGCTGTCATTATCTTTAAACTTTCTTGCCAATTCTTCTTTATGTTGCTTATTTCCAATTATTTTTCGCCAATTTTCATCATCCTTATTATTTGAAGTCATCACAACACCAACTTTTTCTGTCCAATCTGGTCGAAGTTGTAGAATTCGCTCGTAAATTTTCATTGCGATATCTCTTGAATAAGCAACGATCATAGCTTTTCCGGTCAGAAGATCTTGACGATTGTTCTCATAATGATTTAGAATGTCATCCACCAACGAATTGATCGTATTCTCATTCCCAAGAATCGCTTCCATCTGTCCAAGTTCTTTTTTACTTTTCTCTATAACTCCTGCATCCGCATTCTCAGCCATCAGATCGTATTCCGAATCAATCAAACGAAGAACGCTTTCATCCAGATTCAATTTGATAACACGACTCTCATAATAAACCGGTCTTGTTGCACCATCTTCAACCGCTTGAGTCATATCATAAATGTCAATGTAATCTCCAAAAACTTCTCTCGTGCTACGATCCTTTGACGAAATGGGCGTCCCAGTAAAGCCAATATATGTCGCATTCGGCAAAGTATTTCTAATAATCCTTGCGGTCCCAACAACACGTTTTGCAACTTCTTCTCCATCCTCATTCTTAGTCATCCGAATTTTTTCTGCTAAACCATACTGCCCTCTATGCGCTTCATCTGCCATGACGACAATATTATGACGCTCAGATAAAGCTTCAGAAGACTCTTCAAACTTCTGCATGGTAGTAAAAATAATTCCATTCGCCTTTCGCCCATCAAGAAGTTCTCGCAAATGCTCACGACTTTGAGCTTGAATTGGCTCCTGCCTCAAAAAATGCTTACACTTGGAAAACTGTGTATAAAGTTGGTCATCCAAATCATTCCTGTCTGTAATAACAACAATGGTTGGACTATCCAACTTTTCCTGTAAAAGATGTGCATAAAAAACCATCGATAATGACTTTCCACTTCCTTGAGTATGCCAAAATACACCGCCTTTTCCATCAGTAAGAGTTGCGTTTTGAGTTGAAATAACCGCTTTATTTACCGCAAAATATTGATGATATCCTGCTAAAATTTTAAAAGTTTGTGTTCCTTCATTCGAAAAACAAATGAAGTTTTTTATAATATCAAGAAACCTTTCTTTTTGGAAAATCCCTTCAAAAAAGGTATCAAATTGTGCGTATTGTGTATTCTCATAACTACCGTCTTTCGTTTTCCACTCCATAAAACGATCTTCACCGGAAGTAATCGTTCCTGCTTTCGAAGTCAGCTGGTCACTCATTACACAAATCGCATTGTAAATGAACAAAGAAGGAATTTCCAACATATAGTTTCTAAGCTGCCGATATGCTTCAGACACATCGGTCTCTTCACGACTCGGAGACTTCAGCTCCATCAAGACAATCGGTAATCCGTTCAAAAACAAAATAATATCCGGTCTTTTATTGCTATTTTCTATATATGTCCATTGATTCGCAACGATAAATGAATTGTTACCCGGATTATCATAATCCACCAAATATACAATGGCGGAGCGCTCTTCTCCGTTTTCAAAATATCTTACCGGAATACCATTTTGCAGATAATCCATAAAAAGATTATTTTTTTGAACAAGCTCCGCATTTTCAAAGTTCTTTAACTTATAAAGCGCATCTTGAATTGCATCAAAAGGAAGTGCTCTGTTCAAACGATTTAACGAATCAACAAGAACTTCCTCATACAAAGGATCACGAAAATCCCTTTCAATATTCGGGCCATAAACATGCTTATAACCCAAATCGTTTCTAAACAACTCAATAACTGAGTTTTCATAATCCGTTTCAGTATATAACGCTACCATTACTTAGACCCCTTTCATCACTTTTTAATAGATAATCTATCAACCACTTTTATCCATTGTAGCAAAGTTTCTTCTCTCAATATTAATCGAGCTTTTAGTTTTTCTCTATCTCTATTTTCTAAAATATAATAATGCTCTCCATTCTTACTGTTGATATTAAATAAACCATGAGCAAAAGCACATCTGATAGCATAGAAAAGAGATTCCGACTTCGAACCTTTATTCTTAATATGAATAGCTAATTCATCATCAAAAACAACTTTATCTAGTACACCGTATTCTCTACACATATTTTCAACCTCTGAGACTTTGCAAACTTTCCATCTTAATCCTAAAACTTACTATTTTTTTAACTCTATAGTCAATCTATGCATATCGCAATTTCTTTGCTTAAAATTTTCCCTTCTATTGCTCACTCCAACCACTGGAGTTTCAATTACATAAAATCTATATTTTCGCAAAGTTGGAAGCCGAAAAGAAAATTTACTTAAAAACTTCCATGCTTGTTTTTTCATTTTAATATTCCCCCTTATAATAAAAACAATAATTTA
>JAUMYH010000096.1:409-3811 GCA_030528745.1 Bacteroidota bacterium | reverse complement strand
ACATTTCTTGCAAAGATGTAATACTACTGTTATATTTTCTATCCATACAAAGTAAATATACAATTTTAGGTCAATGTATATGAACTTGCCATTGAAACATCCCCTTATATATTAAAGTGAAAATTTCATTACTTTCACAAGGATGTTTTATAAATTGTTATGAAATCGTAATACTTGATACATTTACACTTTTGTATGTATCGCTATATTGATGTTATATATCCTGTTTAAGTGTTATTGCTGGTATATTTTATCTGTAGCTATTATGGCTTCTAAAATAATATTGAAATCGTTGTCTATATTATCATAAACGCTTATTAATTTTTTGTTTTCAGTTTGTATAAGCTTAGAGTATTATTGCTTGAATTAAAATTAGTGAACTCTGGATATTGAATTGATTTACAAATTTAATTATTAGGTTGGATATGGTATCGTATCATTAAAAGATTGTTCTTGCATGCAGACATAAAAATAAGCAGAAAGTATTTGGTTTATACTCTCTGCTTTTCAAAATATGGAAGGAAGTTATTTGTATTATGAAAATATTTCTTAACCGATTAGTTCCCATTCACCAATCCATTGTTTCTTGGTTGCGTTATACTCTCTTACATAGTATTTTCCATTCACTACTTTATATCGTAGTTCGATAATGTCTTTAACTGGTATTATCTGTTCATCGTTTAGTATTGGTTTGACATTAAGTGCGTGTGCTGTGGTATCCATTGCACCAAATATGGATAAACTTACTATGGATAGAACTAATAATGTTTTTATTTTTCTTTTCATTTGTATTCTCCCTTTCTTTTTTAGGTTTTAATTTGTGTTATTCATTTGCTCGTAAATCGGAAAGTGTGAAAATTTTTGCGGTATTTCCTTTACGGTTAATGAATACTTTCCATTGATATAAATATCAAAGCTGTTATTGTTTTGTATTAAATAGGTATCGTTGTTATTTACTATAAACGTTCCTTCCGTATTTTCGGGATTATAATAATATGCTTCGTAGGTATAAAATAGTGGATACACAAAGAATATTATGGATAGTATCATTGTAAGGATACTTAGTTTGGAAATTCTTTTATTTATGGTGATATTTCCTGCATCTACTATTTCCGATATCCTATTTTGCATATCATCAATGCTATTGTTGACAAAGGAAAAAGCCAATGCACTTTTAGGCATTACACATCTTCTTTTCGCAATATCAAGAATGATTTCGGCATAATTGATTTTTTCTTTTTCATTAAAATCAGATGTTAAGTAACTGTCAACTTGGAGTTCTAAAGAGTGGAGTATTCTTTTTTTGAGTATCCATATTATCGGATACCACCAAAAAATAGTGGTTAATACTTCTAAAATAAGTTTTATTTCCAAATGATGGTTTTTGTAATGCTCTAATTCATGTGATAAAGCATAGTTTAATTCTTCTTTATTCAGTCCTTCGGGTAAAACAATAGTAGGATTAAAATATCCTATTATAAACGGGCTGGACTTTATATCAAATTGTATTACTTTAGGTGTTTTCTTTATTCCTTTTTCGATGCACTTCTTATAAAGAATTGTTAATGTGTTTTCGTTTTTTGTCATTTTAATTGCCGAAAATATTGAAACCGAAGATTTATGATTGTTGTATAATCGAATAAGTAATAAAAAGGAGCTAAAAGCCCATAACATCATTAAAGCATTAACAAGTGAAATGCCATATATGTTAAACTTGGATATTAAATGGATAATCGGCAGTATCTTACCGGATGCTATGGTTTGTGTAAAATGAAATTCAATGGGTAGTAAAACCTTAAAAATGATTATCATTAGACCTATAAAAAGAGGGAGTCCTTTTTTATAGGTC
This sequence comes from Bacteroidota bacterium, assembly GCA_030528745.1. GTDB lineage: Bacteria > Bacteroidota > Bacteroidia > Flavobacteriales > Flavobacteriaceae > Flavobacterium. The sequence continues at coordinate 1,962 of JAUMYH010000096.1, read as the reverse complement.
AGTATCTTAACTTGTCTAAAAGCCGGGAGCATAAATAAAATAGCCAAACTACAGAAAAAGAAATTTGTAATGACAAGTGATAATGACATATTATTTCCCCTCTCTTTTTTTACGAATCAGTTCCTCCAATTCATTTAGAACTTCCTCATCCTCATTTGTTTTCAAAAAATCATCAACAAAGTTTAATACGGAAAACTTTAATGCACTTTTTTTACTGGATTGTAATTGCTCTAATGCATATTCTTCAGCAGATACAAGACAGTTATATGTTCTTGTTAAAACTGTTCCGCTATATACAATCTCACCTACTTCAATATACTTCTTTTCAAGTAATTTTTTGATAACGGTAGCAACCGTATTTAATGTTAATCCATTACTGTTTTTAGTAATCATCGATGCAGTAAGAGGCTCATCAGATGACCAAAGTACATCCATCACATCTTTTTCACGATGACTTAATTTTTGTCGTTTATTATCCATAACACAATCTCCTTATCATAATTTAACAAATGTATTTATATATAAATTATAATCGTGTAAAAAGGCTATGTCAAGATAAAATATATGAAAGATTTATTTTTGCATAAAAAAACTATTGACAACGAAATACATCGTGTGATATTCTTGAGTTAGTTAAAAAACAATTTATAAATCACGAGATAATATAGAATTGTTTTTTGACGATTGTTAATCTTATATGATATATACTTGAATGATGGAGGTGTATTATGAACTATTACAATCCACAACGATATAGAAACGATGATACGGTTTAGGTATTACTGCTAATATATTTAGTGGTAATACCTTAGACCAAAATGATTTGCTAATTAAGAAAAATATTAGAAAAGGAGAAAATTAAGATGAAAAGATTATTAAAAAAATTAGCAGCTATAACAATTACAGGTTGTATGATTGCAAGTGCAATCCCAACATATGCTGAAAATAATAGTCAAATTACAATCAACGGAAAAGAATATACAGTGCAAGTTGTATCTGATAACATAATTTCTGTAAAATCGGAAGGTGTTTCAGAATTATTAACAGTTAAAGAAGATGATAATTATAAAACGGTTACTATGCTTGATTTAAATTCAGGAAAAGAAGAGTATCTAAGATTAGATAAATCAACAAATAAGCTATATTCTTCTATAACCAATAAAACAATTGATATGAAAACAAATGGGAAAATTATCCCTGTAAAAGAAGTATCATACAGTACTGAATATATTTCTTTTGCAACAATTAAAGATACTATAGGAACAACTGCTACAGCAGCAGGAGTTATAGGCCTCCTATTAACTTGGATTCCATCTGGTATTACACAGGTTGTAGGTGGAGTGATTGGTACAGTTAGTACAATAGTAGGTGGAGGTACCTTGCTTATTCCAGATGACCCTAATCATGGAATTAAATTTGTTATACGTACTGAAAGATACTACAGAATGAGATTGGGAAGAAGAAATATGTATAAGAAGTTAGTTTTTGTAGAGTCAGCAAGTCGATATTAAAATTATGAAGTCAATAATATTTAACGTTTCAAGGGTAATATT
>JAUMYH010000096.1:0-399 GCA_030528745.1 Bacteroidota bacterium | reverse complement strand
GGATGGCATACAAATTTAAATGGTCTCTAAGTTTTTACCAGATGTTCACAATATATTTGATAATATCACTGTCTCTTGCAGTATGGATTTATCTATCTGGTATAAAAAATTTGTATAAAATATCCTTAATTTCTTTACTAATTATAGGGAGTGTATGTATATATATAGCGAAAATCTGTTTCTTGAAATAAAAAGTAAAGTTAATTATAGAGTCTTCTTCGATTAAAAACAAATATAGGAGCAATATATTAAAAGGGTGATTATATATAGTATAATTGCCTTTTAATATATTCCTATTTTTCGTAATACTAAATATGGAGGAATTTAATATGAAAAAGCGTATATCATTATTTTTAGTGTTTATCTTATTTCTTACTAACATCAATCTAAATAAGGCTT
>JAUMYH010000095.1 GCA_030528745.1 Bacteroidota bacterium | reverse complement strand
GCCGTTTAAAACTTATATTTTTATATTGGATGACATATTATACACCTAAAAATAACCTTCCAAAAAACATAAAATCCTGATTTATAGATATTAAAAAATTTAACAACACATCTGAAACATTACCTTTTCTTTCCGTACCCTGCCATAAATATCAAGCTCACGTTCCCAAATTAAATTTCCGCTTTGGTCATAGGCTTGTTACTAAACATCAACTTTTGTTAGGAAGAATGGTATCCTTAATTGATATTATATTTTACTTTAATATTCATATTTTCAATGAGAACTCTATAAAGATATTCACAAGCCTCTGATTCTGTTTCAAATATTTTATTATCTTGTTCATTCCCTTTTTCATCAAAATAGAATACCTCCCAACATAACGACTGCTCTCTCAAAATTAAAGCATCTGATTTCAGATATCCATCTAATGAATATAGATCTTTTGATATGTTTTTCTTTTCTAATTTATTTATTAATTCATTTATATTCATAATTTTAATGGTTTTATAATTCCTCTTTTCAACAATGTATTCATATTAACTGGAGATAGATATTGTTTGCCTAAACCTATTTTTCCAAATGCGGGAGCAATTGTTGATGAAAATACTTCAAAAGGTTTTACGACTACGAAAGCATTATAATTACCTGTATTCCCCTCTGGCAAAGCCCTCATAATCATAGGTGTATTATATGGAGAAAAATACTTTCCAAATCCACTTCCAAATCTATCAATTTTTGTACCTGGCATCAAAAACTCTCTTTCCCACTTGCCTAATGCTCCTCCGTTAGGTGGATAATATTCAGTGATAGCTTTCGTTTTTATCCTACGACAATCCAACCCAAAAACATCAACTTCTGTGTTACTATCAAATACATACGCATAGAAATTAGGGTTACTTCCTAACAACCCTATGGAGTCTTGGCTTATATAAGTCCCTGTGTTACAATCATAATACCTAAACCTATTATAATACAGCCCAGTTTCACAATCCTCGTACTGCCCAAGTTGCCTAAAAGGTATAAACGCCTTATCACCTTGTAACTTGCGTATTCTACCATAAATATCATACTCTGCACTCCAAACTTTTTCGCCGTTTTCATCAAAAGCTAAAACAGGTCTGCCAATGTAATCGCTAACAATACTAAAACTTTCGTTTTCAGTAAGTTTACCAATAGGTACAAAACTTCCGTTTTCATAGACCCACGTTGTTAGGTTTTCAATGGGTTCTTCTTTATCAAAAGTAACCTCGCCAATGGGGCTTACCAATAGTTGGGGTTCGTCTGCTGCGTTGTATTCCCATTCGTGTAAAAGAACATTGCCATCCCAAAGGTAGCGTTTTATTTTTCCATTGGCGTTATTCTTCTTGATGTTTTTCTTTAACCTTTTTTACTATATCTAATGCCCAACGTACCGTATGACCTCTATCTTCAAAGGGAAACTTTCTATTTTTAATATCTTCCATTCTGTTTTTTAGATAAGGTAAAAATTTTTGTACATCAAAACGAACAAATCGTTTCTTATACTTTAATAAACTTTCTTCCAAAATAGGATATAAATGCTCACAAAAGGTTATAAGTAGTTCATTTTCATTAAAATTTTCGTAATCTTCAACAAAGAAAACGAGGTCTATATTTAAACGCTCTTCTTTATTATTAAATCGATTAAATGATTTCAATTTAGAAGCTCGTTTGTCAAAGAAACGAATTGCTATTAAAATAAATGGATCAAAAGGGCTTTCTTCCTTTTCTTGAATAATAAACTCTTTCCGAATAGTATCTTGCCATTCCTTATTGACTAATGAACTGTATAAATAACTTGTAACATTATGCAAATTTACTAAATTTTTGCTATAAGTTATCTGTTGTGCAATAGTTAAAAAATACATCATAATTTTAATTATTTACAAATTTTATTTCCTGCGGGCAACTCTCCGTTAGTATTGATATGGTCTATCAATAATTGTTTTTCCAACATTAAATCAGCTGATTTAGTTCCTCCTGTGCTTGCAAAAATTGGCTTCAATCCTATACTTTCGCCGTTTACAAAAGCTCCTGCATTAGAATTATTTATTATACCTTTGTTTAAATCCTTGGGGTCATATCTTTTAGAAAAATCTTGTGTCTCTCCAATTTTATAAACATCATCTTTTTTTAGCCATTGATACGAAGTGGGCTGTGTCTTACCTCTTTTAAAAACGGGATACCAACCATCTGTTTCTGCTATTAATTTATATACATCTAACCCAAAAATATCCACCCACGTATTTGTATCTTTTACATACGCATAGAAATTAGGATTATTACCCAAAAGTCCTATTGGGTCTTGGCTTATATAACTTCCTGTTTCAGGTGAGTAATACCTAAATCTATTATAAGCAAGTTCAATTTCTTTGTCATAATATTGCCCTTGGTATAAGAAATTACAAAAATCTTTGTCGCCTTTTAGTTTTCTTACTCGTCCATATATATCAAGCTCTCTTGCCCAAACCAATTCACCTTGTGCATTAAAGGCTTGTACAGGCGTACCCAAATAATCGCTAACAATACTAAAACTCTCGTTATCAGTAAGTTTTCCAATGGGTACAAAACTTCTATTTTCATAGACCCAAGTAATTAAATTGTTTATTGGTTCGGGTTTATTAAAACTTACTTCGCCAATTTCACTTGTTAACAATTGGGGTTCGTCCGCTACATTATACTCCCACTCGTGTAAAAGAACGTTGCCATCCCAAAGGTAGCGTTTTATTTTAACAACACATCTGAAACATTACCATAAAACATTATCCTATTTCGGAAAAAGCAAGAGATTTCAACTTCAATTTGTCCCATTGGTTTTTTATATCCTCTGAAACCAAAATGCTTTTTTCACAATCTACACATATTATACCTTTGTTTAGTTTAGAAATTTTATAATCATCAAAAACTTTATTAAGAAAAATATAGCTTTTTTTCTCTTTATCTCTTACCTTAAAATTTGATTTTGTCCAATCAATACATTCCTCTGTTTGTAAGAAATTAATCATTTTATAATTATGTTTAATCTCTTTACTATTTGTATCAAAGAGCTTAAACGACAATAGCTGTATCTCCACACTTGTTTTTAAATTTTGTAAAATAACTTTTTGAAATTTTTCACTTAATAAGTATATTCCAAAATAAGGATTGATAATATCTTGTTCAAAAAATAAATTTTCTTCCCCATACATTGTAAAATTAATATAATCAAAAAATTCATCTAACTGTATTCCATAGTTGATTAACCAACGATTATCGGTAGGGTCAATTATTTCCAGTATAAAATTTTCATCTGTGATATGTTTACTGTAATTTTTTATTATATAATATTTCATAAAAATTAATCTTTACACTTTATTTCACCACTCATAAGTCCTTTTCTAAGGTCATCCATTAAATCAAATACTTTATTTCTATAAAAATCAACTCCTGCATTGATATTTTTTCCATCCATATGTATATCATCTAAAAACTCCCTAACCATTTTTGTATAATCAGAATGTCCTCCATTATGCAAAGACCTTGTATCATCTATCCCTTCAAACATTGGCAAATGAATTATATTCCGAGATATTTTATCTACATCAATACCAGATAATTTTATAACTTCGTGTATATAGCCTGTTGTATTATAACCTCCTAATGATTTTGGAATTATGTGATGCCTTTGCCAACCTTTGAACGAAGGTATCTCATCCATAATGCTCCACAACCCAAATATATCTACAAATTTATTTACATCTTTAACATATCCGTAAAGAGCTAACCCTCCTGCTAACCCAATAGGGTCTTGGCTTATATAAGTCCCTGTATTACAATCATAATACCTAAATCTATTGTAA
>JAUMYH010000018.1 GCA_030528745.1 Bacteroidota bacterium | reverse complement strand
ATCAATGCAGCCTATGATATGGGAGTTGGTAATGAGGTAGGAAGCATAACGGTAGGAAAAAAAGCAAATATCATCATAACCAAACCAATCAATCATTATTACCAATTGCCTTACAATTTTGGTACTGATTTAATAGAAAGTGTAATGATTTCTGGCGAAATTCAATAATTGTAATTCATGGATTTTCAAGTAGTTTCGAAATACAAGCCTACAGGCGATCAGCCACAAGCTATCGAAAAACTAAGTCAAGGAATACTCAACAACGAAAAATATCAAACCCTGCTAGGAGTAACTGGGAGTGGAAAAACTTTTACTGTGGCAAATGTTATCCAAAAAGTACAACGCCCTACCCTAGTTTTGGCTCACAATAAAACCTTGGCTGCACAGCTTTATGCCGAATTTAAAAATTTCTTTCCGCACAATGCTGTTGAATATTTCGTTTCGTATTATGATTATTACCAACCAGAGGCATATATTCCTGTTACGGGAACTTATATCGAAAAAGATTTATCTATAAACGAGGAACTTGAAAAAATGCGACTTAGCACCACCTCTTCATTGTTGTCTGGGCGAAGAGATGTACTTGTAGTAGCCTCTGTATCTTGCCTTTACGGTATCGGAAATCCAATCGAATTTCAGAAAAATGTAATCGAAATCACCACAGGACAGTTGATTTCACGTACCAAACTATTACAACGATTAGTACAAAGTCTTTATGCTCGTACTGAGGCAAATTTTACCCCTGGTCATTTCAGAATCAAAGGCGATACTATAGATATTTACCCTGCTTATTCTGACGATGCCTTCAGATTACACTTTTTTGGTGATGAGGTTGAGGAAATAGAAGTATTTGATCCAAAAACCTCATTAAAAATCGAAAATCGAAACAGACTAACCATATATCCTGCCAATATGTTTGTAACCTCTCCCGATATTTTAAAAGATGCTATCTGGGAAATACAACAAGATATGGTTAAACAGGTCGAATATTTCAAATCAATAGGCAAACATCTTGAAGCCAAAAGATTAGAAGAACGGACTAACTTTGACCTTGAAATGATTCGCGAATTGGGATATTGCTCTGGTATCGAAAATTATTCCAGATACCTCGATCGTCGTGAACCAGGAACACGTCCCTTCTGTTTGTTGGATTATTTTCCTGATGATTATTTGATGGTTATCGACGAATCCCACGTTACCATATCTCAAGTACATGCTATGTATGGAGGCGATCGCTCTCGAAAAGAAAACCTTGTGGAATACGGCTTCAGACTTCCTGCAGCTATGGATAACAGACCCTTAAAATTTGAAGAGTTTGAAAATATGCAACAACAAGTGCTTTATGTGAGTGCTACTCCTGCCGATTATGAACTCAAAAAATCACAAGGAGTTTATGTAGAGCAAATTATCAGACCCACAGGACTATTAGACCCCATTATCGAAATACGCCCTAGTGAAAACCAAATTGATGACCTAATTGAAGAAATTCAAATTCGTGCCGAATTAGATGAACGCGTACTTGTAACCACACTCACCAAACGAATGGCTGAGGAACTTACTAAATATCTTAGTAAAGTTGAAATTCGATGCCGATATGTACATTCCGATATTGACACACTCGAACGAGTAGAAATTATGCAAGACCTCAGAAAAGGACTATTTGACGTGCTTATAGGAGTAAATTTGCTTCGAGAAGGGCTTGATTTACCCGAAGTATCACTCGTTGCCATCATTGATGCGGATAAAGAAGGATTTTTGCGAAGCCACAGATCGCTTACACAAACTGTGGGTCGTGCGGCTCGAAATGTAAACGGAAAGGCAATTATGTATGCCGATAAAATTACCGATAGTATGCAAAAAACCATAGACGAAACTGCTTATAGACGAAATAAACAACTCAATTACAACAAATTAAACAATATAACCCCTACACCATTAAACAAAAATATCGAGAATCCTCTCACTAAAAGTCCAATTGCCGAGGTACACTACGATTTGAGTCAAATTTACAAAAAGGAAGATTTGAGCCATTTGTCTAAAGATGAAATTGAGAAACAAATCAGAAAAAAACGAAAAGAAATGGAGGCTGCAGCCAAGGAGTTAGACTTTATTATGGCGGCCAAATTTAGAGACCAAATCAAAGAATTGCAAAATTTATTGCAATAATTTAATTGAGTATTTTGCAAATTACACAAAAAGCTCTACATTTGCAGTCTCAAACATTCGTGTATTTGTAAATACATAACAGCCTACGTGGAGAAATTGGTAGACTCGCCATCTTGAGGGGGTGGTGTTCGTAAGGACGTGCTGGTTCGAATCCAGTCGTAGGCACTTTTTAAAATTATAATTATTGATTCTTTCAATATTAAGCTTTTTGAATGTATTCTCTTAAATCTTACAACACATTTAATATAGATGTTCAAACTCCTGATTTTATTTGCATCAACACTATAGACGAGCTCAAAAATACTTTAAAACGATATAAAGATACTGATTTTTTGGTATTGGGAGGCGGTAGTAATGTATTATTGACTAAAAATCTGAACATTCCTACAATACATATTAACACCAAGGGAATCAATATTATACAAAAAGATAAAGATTACGTATATGTAGAGGTTCAGGCTGGTGAAGTTTGGCACGATTTTGTACTTTGGGCTTTAGAAAATGATTTCGGAGGAATTGAAAATCTGTCGCTTATACCTGGGCGAATTGGTGCTTCTCCCATCCAAAATATTGGAGCTTATGGCGTTGAGATAAAAGATGTTTTTCATTCGTGCATAGCTATTAACAAACACACCCTTGAGTTAAGAACTTTTAACATTGATGATTGTAAATTTGGGTATAGAGAAAGTATTTTTAAAAATGAGGAAAAAAACAAATACATCATACTAGCCGTAACTTACAAACTCACCCACCACAATCATCAACTTAAAATCAATTACGGAGACATCAAACAAGAATTAATAAAACATAACATTACTACGCCCTCAATCAAGGATATTAGCAATGCCGTTATAGCTATTCGGTCTGGTAAACTCCCCAATCCTAAACACTTAGGAAGTGGCGGTAGCTTTTTTAAAAATCCGATTATACCAATGGCTCTATTTGAAAAAATAAAAGCTCTTTATCCTGAAATTCCTTCGTACCAAATATCTGAGCTTGAAGTAAAAGTTCCTGCTGGTTGGCTTATTGAAAAAGCGGGATTTAAAGGCTACAGAATTGGCGATGCTGGAGTACATCAACAACAAGCCTTAGTACTTGTAAACTACGGAAATGCTCGTGGAGAAGAGATTGTAAACCTCTCTAAGAAAATACAACAGAAAATATTGGATATGTTCGGAATCACAATCGAACCCGAAATAAATATCTTATAATCAATTATAATGAGCAACACATTTACTGATCAGATAGGCAATATACTTACTTTTGATACTACCCCTACAACAATTGTATCACTAGTGCCTTCACAAACGGAGTTATTATGCTCCTTGGATTTTGAAGATAAAATTGTAGGTATTACTAAATTTTGCATACACCCCAGTTATCTCAAAAAACAAAAAACGATAATTGGAGGCACCAAAAATGTACATTTTGATAAAATAAAAAAACTTAATCCAGATATTATTATAGCCAACAAAGAGGAAAACACTAAAGAAATTGTTACCGAATTACAAAAAATAGCCCCTGTATGGGTTAGTGATATTTCGACCATAGAGGACAATCTTAATATGATTGACCAACTCGGAAGAATTTTTGATATTGAAGAAAAAACTACCCAACTGATACAAAAAATACAAATAGCGTATCAAGATTTTACCAAATATATTGATAATTATCCTAATATCAATGTTGCATATTTAATTTGGAAAAATCCATACATGGCAGTTGGTAATAATAATTTTATACACAACCTACTGAATATCAATAAGTTTAACAACGTATTCTCGCACAAAACACGTTATCCAGAATGCAATATCGAAGAACTGATGTTAAAGGTCAAACCTGAGGTTATATTACTTTCCTCAGAACCCTATCCTTTTAAGGAAAAAGATATTCTAGAACTTAAATCTTTAAATCCAAATATCTCAATATTGTTGGTAGATGGCGAGATGTTTTCGTGGTATGGAAGCCGATTAATCGAAGCCTTCGCGTATTTTAAACAACTACGAACTAAATTGCTCGGTTAATATGGCAATGTGATAAAAACACCCAATCTATTTGCTAAAACAATCAAAACTTCCCATTTATTATTTTAATTAAAACACTGAAAATAAGATTGTTATTAGACTTATAGCGTATTAATTCTATATATTCAATCTTTTTACGAAGATACAAATAAAATTTCAGAGGAAAATGAAAAATACCTGTAAGGTATTGGTTTTTAATGCTTTAAAATTATCGTTTGTTATAAACAAATTTCAGTTTTTGAGGGGTGTAGTCTTTAAATTTGCCGTCCGAAGATACTAAAACGAGCTTGTCGGTAATGGCGTGAGATATAATAGAATGGTCAAAAGGGTCGTTATGCCCACCAGTAATTTGTAGTTTTGAAAGGGTTTTAGCTTGTTCTACACCGAAAGGCAAAATTGTAAAGTAAAAATCATTTTCAATAGCTTTTATCATAGCTTCGGAAGTTTTGTATTTTTTTGATTTTATCTTCCCTATGCGAAACAATTGTATAATCTCAATGCAAGTTATACTACTCACATAAAACTTGATTGAAATAATCCGATAAGATTTCTTCTACTTCACGAGAAAGGTTATCGTTGTCGTTTAGAAAAAACAAAACGATATTCGTATCTAATAAATACCTTGCCATACAAATTATTTTAAAACGGCTCTCATATCAACGATTTCAACTCCTCCTCCTTCTGCCCATAATTTTTTGATGTTTATCCATCTTTTATGAACTTTTTTACCAGTCTCAGGGTCAATTACATAATTAACTTTTTTCTCCGTTTTTGCTGCACCGCTCAAAGCCGTTTTCTTAGTTGTTTTTTTAGCTGTTGTACTCATAACTTTCAATCTTTTCTACAAAGACACGAATAATTGCTATAAAATGAAAAAAACAAAAAACTACTCCAAAAATTGTACTTACTAATAAAATTAAGTTTTCGGATAGCTTCTGTGAGGGGAAATTTTCAAATCATTAAGGCTAAAATCTTTTTATTTAGGCATTAAAAAATCAATCCCCAATAATTGTCCCAATTTTGTCCCAGTAATTTAAAAAAATTAAGCGTAACAAACTGATTTACAACTTGTTACGCTTATATAGTAGCGGGAACAGGACTCGAACCTGTGACCTTCGGGTTATGAGCCCGACGAGCTGCCTACTGCTCTATCCCGCGATTTGTGAGTACAAAAGTATAAAATCTTTTTTTATCTACCAAACTTTTTTATCAAAAAAATATAATTTATTTTCAACAAGCTAATAACCAAACTATTAGATTTTTTTAAGTTCCTCAATAGTTTGTGTAGGATTTACAGAATTGAAAACAAAACTCCCTGCCACAAGTGCATCTGCTCCTGCTTCAACAAGCTGTTTTGCATTTTTGTTTGTAACTCCCCCATCTACCTCTATCATCGCTTTTGAGCCTGTTTGCAATATCATTTCTTTGATCTTATGAATTTTTCGATAAGTATTTTCTATAAATGACTGTCCTCCAAATCCTGGATTCACACTCATAATTAATACCAAATCCAAATCTGTAATAATGTCTTCCAACACAGATACTGGTGTATGTGGGTTTAAAGCCACTCCAGCCTTCATTCCTTCGGCTTTAATGCTTTGTATTGTGCGATGCAGATGCACACAGGCTTCGTAATGAACCGTCAGAACATCAGAGCCTAATTTTTTAAAAGTACTTATGTATCTATCTGGCTCTGTTATCATTAAATGTACATCTAATGTTTTTTGGGCGTGTTTGTTTATCGCTTCAAGCACAGGCATTCCGTACGAAATATTAGGCACAAACACACCGTCCATTATATCAATATGAAACCAATCAGCTTGGCTTTGATTAATCATTTCTATATCGCGTTGTAAATTGCCAAAATCTGCGGCCAAAATTGAAGGTGCTAATATCATTATGTTTATTTTTTGACAAAGTTACAAAATTTTATATTGAAGTTATCTCTACTTTTTGGAAAACATACGAAAATCTAATTTTTTATAATATTAAACAACGAGAATATTTGAATCCAAAGTTCCTATCTATTAACGAATTAGCTATCTTGATTTTGCTTTGTAACCATTTCTAAAGTAAAGGAAAACTCTGAGCCTTTTCCTAAATTACTTTCTACATAAATCCGTTCATTGTGTGCCTCAATGATGTGTTTTACAATTGCCAATCCCAAACCTGAACCTCCTTCTTTACGAGCTCCACTTTTATCCACTCTATAGAATCGTTCAAAAATTCTTGAAATATTCTTTTGTTCTATACCTATACCATTGTCTATTATCCTTATCAGAACTTTATTATCTGTAATTGGCTCTATACTTACTTCGGTAGTTCCGTTCTGCACTCCATATTTTATCGAATTGGTAATCAGATTTATCAGTACTTGCTGAATTTTATCTTTATCGGCATATACATAAATCGGCATCACATACTTCATATCGAACATCAACATTATATTTTTGGTATTTGCCTCAATATCAAGTATATCAAACACATTCTGCACCACATCTACTATATTGAATACTCTAAAATTCATATTCAGATTTCCTGTTTCAATCTTATTTATTGTATCGAGTTCGTTCACTATATAAATAAGTCTATCCACGCCTTTTTGAGCTCTGGAAAGATATTTTTTTCTAATTTGCTTATCCTCCATAGCCCCATCTAATAGCGTTAGGATATAACCTTGCACTGTAAATAATGGTGTTTTGAGTTCGTGCGAAATATTTCCTATATAATCACGTCTAAACTCTTCTTGTAATTTTAACGTATCAATTTCTATCTTTTTGTTTGTAGCGAATTTTTTTACCTGTGTGGTAAGTGTAGCCATATCTGTAGTAATCGTTTTCTTGGTTAGTGTAGCAGCGTCTAATATCGAAACATCGTTGTAAATCTTTTTGATATTTTTGTAAATAAAACGTTCTACTCGGTATTGCAACACAAAAAAAGAATAAATTCCTATCAACATACTACAGCCCAAATAATGAAGATAATTAGGGTTTTGTATCAGATAGATTAACATCAGATGGGTAAATATCGAAAACAGCAATATATAAATTGATGAACGAATAGCAAATCTGTATGTTTTTTTTATCCTCATTAATCTATTTCAAAAAGTAATCAATATTTAATCAATCGAAATTTGCACTTTATATCCTTCGCTTCCTCTTACATTCCACACGGTTTGGTCGTCAAATAGCAAATACTGACCTTTAATTCCTTTAAGCACACCTGAATAAGTGGTAAAATCATCTAATTTGAGCGATGTTGGTTTTTCAGGATACGACAGCACAGGATAATAAATGTCTACAAATTCGTTTTGAGTTATAATGTATGACGACAATTCTTCAGGTAATACTTCCGATAATTTGTTCATTGATTCAAACGCTTCTTGATTTGGATTGATTGGTTGGAGCATTTTTTTATAATTGGTTTTGTCCGAATAATGTTGTTTCAGACTTACCTCTGCCAATCCTGCCAAATATCGATTGGGAGTTTCCAATATTGGTACGGCTCTTGAAGCTCCTTGGTCTATCCACCGATAAGGCACTTGAGTTTTGCGAGTAACCCCTACTTTAATATGACTTGACAAAGCAAGATAAACGATATGAGGTTGTAGTTGAACCTTCTTCTCATATTCCAAATCTCTATCTTCAATATCCAAATGTGCCTTACTTAGTTCGGGTTTCAATATCCAATCGGCTACTTGTGGTGCGGTATTAAAACAATCAAAACATGCTCCTTGACGGAAGATTTTCTTGGGCATTTTACAATTCAGACATTCATATCCGACATGTTCAATCGTAATTTTTTTATTTAACAAATCATTCATATACAAGAACATACCCTCTCCTACTAAATAATATTTAATAGGATTTGTAAATTCTGTTTGCATTTTTGTTAGTGTAAAATCAAATTTCATTTTTTTTTCTTATATTTGGAGTTTGTAAAGATATAAAAAAAATGGCTTTATCAATCATAAATTCTGTAGCATCTTGGATTTTGAAAAAACGGATTCATCAAATAGAATTATTTTTGAAATATCCCAATGAGGTACAAGAAGAACTTTTAATGAATTTACTTCGAAATGCTCAAGGTACGCATTATGGTACTCAATACGGCTTTGAAGCCATTAATGCTTACGATAGTTTTTCTAAAAATGTACCTATTGTTACCTATGAAGAAATTCAACCCTTTATAGAACGGGCCCGTAAAGGGGAACAAAACGTCATTTGGAACACCCCAATTAAATGGTTTGCCAAATCAAGTGGTACTACAGATGCTAAAAGCAAATTTATTCCAGTGAGTAAAGAAACGCTCGAAAATTGTCATTTCAAAGCGGGGAAAGATATGCTTTGTTTGTATCTTAACAACAATGAAAATTCAAAACTTTTTACTGGAAAAAGCCTCAGGTTGGGAGGTAGTAAAGAACTTTACGAAAATAACAACACCTTTTTTGGAGATTTATCAGCCATTTTAATCGAAAATTTACCCAAATGGGCAGAATTTAGTAGCACACCCAGCAACAAAATATCACAACTTGCCGACTGGGAAACCAAACTTAAAGCAATAGTAGACGAAACAATTAATGAGAATGTAACTAGTTTGGCAGGAGTGCCTTCGTGGATGCTCGTATTGCTTAATCGCGTATTAGAATCAACCCAAAAAAATAATCTGTTTGAAATATGGCCTAATCTTGAGGTATATTTTCACGGTGGAGTCAGTTTTAACCCTTATCGAGAACAATACGCCCGATTATTGCCCAAATCCGAGTTTAACTATTATGAAATTTATAACGCTTCTGAAGGATTTTTTGCCCTACAAGACAGGAATAATTCAGATGAAATGCTCTTGATGCTTGATTATGGTATTTTTTACGAATTTATTCCGATGGATACTTTTGGCACAACTAATCAAAAGGCTATAAATCTGTCGGAAGTGGAACTCAATAAAAACTATGCCGTAGTAATTTCGTCCAATTCTGGACTGTTTAGGTATTTAATTGGTGATACAGTCCGATTCACTTCCCTAAATCCTTATCGAATTAAAATAACAGGGCGTACCAAACACCATATCAATGTATTTGGCGAAGAATTAATGATTGAAAATACCGATAGGGCTATTGCTGAGGCTTGTAGAATAACCAATTCTGAAGTGTCCGATTATACAGTAGCTCCTGTATTTATGCAAGGTAAAGAAAAAGGAGCTCACGAATGGATGATACAATTCAATAAAGCCCCAGCAAATATTACCCATTTTGTAGAAGTTCTAGACAGAACGCTAAAAGAATTAAATTCGGATTACGAGGCTAAACGCAACAATAATATGACTTTAAATCCGCCTATAGTTAATATTGCCCGTGAAAATTTATTTTACGATTGGCTCAAACAAAACGACAAACTTGGCGGTCAAAATAAAATCCCTCGTCTATCCAACGACAGAACTTATTTAGAAGAATTAAAAACCCTAAAATAATCATTATGAAAAAGATAAGTATACTCATAGCAGCACTCACAATGTTCATCAGCTGTTATAATGATGACAACAAAACGTCTGACCCCTTAACAACTGATGTAGATTTGCAAATCAGAAATTTTGTCTGGAAAGGACTTAACTTGTATTATCTCTGGCAAGAAGATGTCCCAAACCTTTCTGATACGCGATTTGCCAATCAAAACGAACTCAATACTTTTGTAAAACAATCTCCTAATCCAACTACCCTGTTCAACAGTCTTTTGTATGAGCGTGGTGTAATTGATCGCTTTAGTGTAATTTTTAATGACTACACCGTATTGGAACAAGTGCTATCAGGCAACAGCAATAGCAATGGAATTGATTATGGTTTGTTTAGAAAAGAACCTAATTCTGACCAAATCATAGGTTGGGTGCGGTATGTAATGCCCAATTCTGATGCTGAAACCAAAAATATAAAACGAGGCGATTTGTTTTATGCCATAAATGGAACAATACTTACCGCATCTAATTACAGAAGTTTATTAGCAAATGAATCGTATACCATGCACTTTGCCAATTATGATAACGGCAATTACACTCCTAATAATCAGGTAATAACGCTCAACAAACACGAATATTCGGAAAATCCTGTATTTCACACGCAAGTATATGAAATTAACAATCACAAGATTGGATATTTGATGTACAATGGATTTTTTGGAGATTATGACAGTCAGCTCAATAATGCCTTTGGCTACTTGGCTTCGGAAAGTGTTACTGACTTGATTCTGGACTTAAGATACAACTCTGGCGGATTAATATCTTCGGCTACTTCGTTGGCTAGTATGATTACAGGTCAATACACCAATCAAGTTTTTGCTAGTCAGCAATGGAATGCTAAAGTTATGGCTTATTTTGAACAACAAGGTCAGCTAGAATCACTGATTAACAGATTCCGAACCAATATGAATAATGGCGAGGCTATCAACCATCTGAACTTGAACAGAATATATATTCTAACTTCTGCCTCTACTGCTTCAGCTAGTGAGTTGATTATAAACGGACTAAAACCATATATTCAAGTAATACAAATTGGTGGAAAAACCACAGGTAAAAATGTCGGCTCTATTACCCTTTACGACTCGCCAACTTATGGGGTTGCCAACCGCAATAACAATCACAAATACGCCATGCAGCCACTCACTCTAAAAATAGTGAACAGCACGGGCTTTGGTGATTATCAAACAGGAATAATCCCAAATATAGAATTGCACGAAAATATGGGTAATATCAAACCCATTGGAGACCCTTCAGAGCTATTTTTGGCAACTGCAATATCTACAATTACAGGAACACCACCACCTTCGGCTGATAAACAAATAGATAACAACTATTTTTCAGACTCAAAAGCTATTGAACCTCTTAAAACAGAAATGTATATTAATAATGTAGAATTCAATTTGGATAAGAATATTCCAACCCTTAATAAATAAAAAATCCTAAAATATATCTATTAAAAATCGTATTTTTCAGCACTTGAAAAGTACGATTTTTTCTATATATTTGTAGAAGTGCATTTAAAAAATTTTCAAACATACTTTTAAAATGAAAACAATTACTACCTTTTTATCTTTACTTTTTGTAATTTCGGCTCTTGCTCAACAAAAATATATCTTAGAATCCAGAAAGGAAACCAGATACGAAACTCGTTTGGGAAATAAACAATACGAGAGAAAAGTTACCTATCAATACGATAAAAAGAAAAAAATACATACCCAAACCTCTTTAGATGATTTTTTTACAACCAAGGATAAAAGTATTAAAATCTATAACGAAAACTACGAATTACTTTCCGAAGATAGCTATATGTGGAACGATTTGGATAAAAAATGGTCAAAAGTAGCCACCAAAAGGCTCAATTCGACCGAAGACAATCACGCTGAAGAACAGCTATATCTGAACGAAAAACGGCAATGGGAAGGTTTTTTACGTAAATACCAAAAAACAGAAAATGGAGATATAATACAAACTTTTGAACACATCAACGGACAATGGTTAGAAAAAAGTATCGAAACAGAAATTACTAACCTTGAAAACAATACAACCGAGATTATTGGACAATCCTATAATCCTCAGCTAAAAACATATACCAACGAATATAGACGATTTTCTGAAAACCTCAATAATGATTCTATCAGAATAGTTACCAATTATAAATGGGATAACGACAAGCTAATTTGGGTATATTCTAGAAAGGATATACACACAATCAAAAAAAATACGGCAGAAAACATTACATATCAATATATTAACAATTCGTGGCAACCTGATTTTCGCAATATCAGCATCAAAATAGAAGACCAAATTGGGACTATTATTGATACGACTTCCTACTACACTCCTACTGGCGAAATATCGTCAAGTAGAGCCGAAAAAAGAATCTATAATACGAATAATAACCCTATCTATGAGGAAGAATGGTTTTGTGAATACCCTAAAAAGGAATATCATTTAAGAATAACCACAAACTATACTTATGATGTCAATAATGGTAAATTGATTGAAAAATTAACCACCCTAATTGATGATTCTGAAAGAAAAAACGTACGAAAGATGGTAAAAAGCTACGATACTAATGGTTCAATCATTCATGAGGAACTTTTTAGAGGAAATACCGACAACCCAGATGTATTAGAACCTACTGAAAAGATTGTGTATAACTATCACAACAAAATTAAATTTAAAGATATTTTGAACGAAGATAGTTGGTATTATTACTTGAGGTATGATAGTATGTATGCCATTGAATCTATAAAATTGTATTATTACTTAGATAACCAATGGGTACTGATAAACGAAGTCTTATTTAACTACAAGAAAATATAATCTTTGCATCTAAATCGAATATAATTGATTGAAATGGTGTCGTTTGCAAATCACATGTTATAATAACACAAAAGAAGCTGCTCTTTTCGGACAGCTTCTTTAAATTATTGATAACGCTACCAATTACAATTCAAACAAGGCTGTTAGGAAAATAGCATGATTCTTTTGATTTATCTGAGCCTTATCCACAAGTCCTACATTATAATTATTATATGTAAAATCTCTAGTGTATAACGAATATGATAAATCCAATTTGGTAGCTCCAAAATTATATCCTAAACCTAAATTATATTGTTTTAAATCTCCCATTATACTTTTATCCTTGTACGGACTTTGTTGCATATTATAACCTGCTCGTACACTCCACTGATTAAAAATCATCTCTCCGCCTACTCTAAGTTCATAAGCCCAGTTTAGTGTATTTTTGATTACTTGATTCTGAAGAGCAAAATAAGTGTTGTTTGTTGGTCGTAACTTTGCTGCAGCATAATCTGTAAGTGTATAATCTACAGATATTAATCCTCTATCTCCAAATACATAAGCTCCTCCGAAGTTATATTTGGCAGGAGTTGTAATACTGTATTCAGGGAAAAGTTGTGCTTTTGACGGATTAAATGTCGCATTCAGCAACCCTCCTTGAGTATTCAGATTATTTTCTCGAGAAGTCGAAATACCTTGAATAAATTCATCATTAAGTCTGTAATACCAAGTTGGCGACTGATAACTCACTCCCAAACGAAGTCCGTCTGTAACTCTGGCAATAGCTCCTAACTGAACTGAAAAACCACTTCCTGAAGTTATCATATCGGTAGAATGCGTAATGCTACGAACCGTTTCACCATTTACATTTTCTGGGTTTGAATTTGTTTCAGTAAAAATTGTAGTTTTAGTATAATTTACCATGTGAGAGTTTAGGTTTACCCCTATATGAAAACGTCTATTAAATTCTGCCGATATATTAAACGATAACTTGCCATTACGCCCTGACTGATCTACAAAATTCCATTGATTGTACGTTCCTGTTGGCACATTTGAATAGTAGGCTATATTGTTTGGATCATTATTGTCATGAGCATTAACTACATAAGTCTCGTACCCCAAAAAAGCATTCTGATACTGAAAACCATTAGCATAATTCTCTCCCAGATACTCATACAATGCGTTTGGAGTTTCATTGGCTTGTGTTTGCAATAAATTCAAAGACACTCCGTTGGCTTGAGCCAAAAAATAATCTGCTACAGAAGCATTATTGTTCATACCTTTAATAGCATAACTTTGGTTAAATTTATTTTCGTTTTCATAATTCAATCCAACAGCAAACCTTGTAACTTTACCTGATGTTTCCTCCGAATTACTATTAAATACCCATACTCCTCCAACTTGATTGACATAAAAAGCACTTTCGTTTGATGAATTGTTCGTGCCGAAATAATTAGCCTTTGAATTGGTAATTTTACTTCCAACACTCATACCTACTTGAGAGTTGTAGAACACTGAAGAACTTGCTGGATTCAACGAGATTGCTGACAACTCACCTCCTAAGGCTGTAAAAGCACCTCCCATGGCTCTATACCGAGCTGTACCTTGAATATTTGTTTGTGAATATCTCAAAGCATCATTTAAGTCCTGACTATGCACCGATGAAAGTGTTAATCCCAAGGTAGCATACATTAAATATCTTTTCATCTATCTACTTAATTTACTTAATTTATTTATTTTTTGTTAATCGAATTATTATCTTCTACCTCCTGAACTTCTGCTTCCGTCTGTAGAACCAGAGCTTCTAGTTCCGCCCGAAAAATTTGAACTACGAGTAGCGTTATTCATTGATGAAGAACGCGTTGAAGAGTTGCTTCTCGACTGATTGTACGAATTATTATTTGTATTGCTTCTAGTTCCGTTATAATTATTACTTCTGGTTTGGTTACTGCGTTGAGGCGTTACATTATTGTTTCGGATAGCATTATCTGTATTATTATAATACCTAGTCGAATTTACATTACTTCTGGTTTGATTATTATTACCTGTAACATTACTAGGTCTTAATCCATTGTTTGTATTAGTTCGAGTAGCATTGTTCGATCTGGTTGCATTATTGCCATAGCTTCTGGTATGTGATACATTATTTGTAGTGGTACTACGTCCTTGTTGCATATTACTTCTTGAATAATTTCCATTATTATAACGAATGTTGTTATACATATTCGTTCTGGTGCTGCTATAATTTCGATTACCATAATAATCAGCTCGATACCCTACTCTAGGCCCTGCATTATACGAATAATGATTTCTGTAATAATGAGGATAATAGTACCCTCCTCCATAGTGATACGGATAATAATATCCACCTCCATAATAAGGATAATAACCTATACCTCCATAGTAATATGGAGTATTCCAATAATTCCAACCAAAATAATAATTAGGATAATACCAATTGTTCCAATATCCCCAATTCCAGTAGGGTCTGTTCCAACCATAACCCCCCAAATAGTATATATTTACGTTTACATCAGAATTTGTATTTCCCCAACCCGAATACGAATTGTAATTATATCCATTATTATACCTGTCGTTATAATATTGATCTACATCTGTAAACACCTGAACCTCTTGAGTATCCTGAGGTTGATAATAATCGTTCTGAAACTGCGAAAAATAACTACTTTGTTGATTAGCAGGAGCTTGTTGATATTGTGTTTGCGGACTTCTCTTTTCCTTGTATGAAGATTGATAAACCCCATTAGTACTATAGCTGTGGTAATGCGTTCCGCAAGAAGTCCCTAATAAGGCTATACCTACTAGGAATAAGCCACACGATATTTTGCCAAAAGTTTTCATATTACTCATTTTTTTATTGTTAAACATTGCAAAAATAATTAGTTTTGTCCAATCTTACAAAACATTAATTATTACAGAAATAAAACACAATTTTTGTGCCAAAAAACAAATAGTATTATTATGAGTAAAAATTTAACATCTAGAGCCGAAGACTATTCAAAATGGTATAACGAACTAGTAGTAAAAGCTGACCTTGCGGAAAATTCATCTGTTAGAGGTTGTATGGTAATCAAGCCTTATGGCTACGCTATCTGGGAAAAAATGCGTGATCAATTGGACAAAATGTTTAAAGAAACAGGACATCAAAACGCCTACTTTCCGCTTTTTGTCCCTAAAAGTATGTTTGAGGCCGAAGAAAAAAATGCTGAAGGTTTTGCCAAAGAATGTGCGATTGTTACACATTACAGACTCAAAAATGACCCAAACAAAGAAGGTAAACTGATAATTGATCCAGAAGCAAAACTTGAAGAAGAACTCATAGTAAGACCCACTTCAGAAGCTATAATCTGGAATACTTATCGCGGTTGGATTCAATCACACCGCGACCTCCCATTACTGATTAACCAGTGGGCCAATGTAGTACGTTGGGAAATGCGTACACGTTTGTTTTTGCGGACAGCAGAATTCTTGTGGCAAGAAGGACATACAGCTCACGCCACTCAAGATGAAGCTATTGAGGAAACCAAAACGATGTTAGACGTATACGCTGATTTTGTTGAAAACTTTATGGCTATTCCAGTAGTCAAAGGTATCAAATCCGAAAACGAGCGTTTTGCAGGAGCTATCGAAACATATTGTATTGAAGCATTAATGCAAGACGGCAAAGCTCTACAGGCAGGAACATCTCACTTCTTAGGACAAAATTTTGCGAAAGCCTTCAATGTTAAGTTCACTAACAATCAAGGCAAACAAGATTATGTTTGGGGAACATCATGGGGAGTATCAACCAGACTTATGGGTGCCTTAATCATGACCCATTCTGATGATAATGGACTGGTACTTCCTCCAAATTTAGCTCCAATTCAAGTGGTTATAGTACCTATTTTTAAAAGCGATGAAGAGCTTAATAAAATATCCACTAAAGCCCAAGAATTGGTTAAGGATTTACGCAAATTAGGTATTTCGGTAAAATATGACAACAGAACAAATCTTAAACCTGGATTCAAATTTAACGAACACGAACTTAAGGGCGTACCTGTACGTATAGCTATAGGCCCTAAAGATTTGGAAAACAACACGGTAGAAATTGCTCGTAGAGATACTTTACAGAAAGAAACCAAATCAACCGATAATATCACTACGTATATCAATGATTTACTCAAAGATATTCAGTTGAATATATTCAACAAGGCACTTTCTTACAGAAATGAACATATAACAGAAGTTAATAATTTTGACGAGTTCAAACACATTTTGGAAACTAAAGGAGGTTTTATTTCCGCACATTGGGACGGCACTACAGAAACCGAAGAAAAAATTAAGGAACTTACAAAAGCTACCATTCGCTGTATACCTTTAGACCATAAAGAAGAAAATGGTGTGTGTGTATTAACAGGGAAACCATCTACCAAACGTGTATTATTCGCCAAAGCATACTAATTAATATAAAAATAAGGAGTTGTTTGCTGTTCAAATAACTCCTTGTTTTTATTTCATATTTAGATTATTTTTTGTCTATAACATTCTGTAGCTTATATTTTCCCTATCTACACATTAACTGTTTGTCAAATTCAAAAAGCTTACCTCTAGTTTTTCTGCAATCATCTCACTAACACGAAGTTCCAAGGCTGGAATTTTCACACTTTTGAGTACCGTGTTAGCAAAAGCATAAGTAAGTAATGCTTCTCCTTCTTTTCGAGGAATCCCTCTAGTTTGAAGATAAAACAAGGCATCTTTATTCAATTCGCCCACCGTACATCCATGAGAACACTTTACATCATCAGCAAAAATTTCGAGCTGTGGTTTGGTGTTAATTGTAGCTTTCTTTGAAAGTAATATGGTGTCGTTCTGTTGATAAGCATTGGTTTTTTGAGCGATTTTCTCTACCATTATCTTTCCGTTAAATACACCTGTACTTTTATCGGTAAGTATAGCCTTATAATCTTGATGACTTTCGCAATTAGGCTGGGCATGATTTACCAAGGTATAGTTATCAACGTGCTGACTATCAGACAAAATCGTTATCCCTTTAAGTGTAGACTCCAAATGCTCTCCCTTGTGATAGAAATTCAAATTATTTCTGGTAATATCCCCTCCAAATGAAAATGTATGTACCGATGCACTACTGTTTTTCTCTTGCGAAATGTAAGTATTATCAATCATTGAGGCTTGTTGGGTATCATTTTGAATCTTATAATAATCCAAAATAGCATCTTTTCTCACCCATATTTCAGTAACAGCATTGGTCAATACTACCTCTGAAGAAAGACTTTTGTGTGTTTCAATAATTTTAACTTGAGCATTTTCACCTATCTCTATCACATTTCGAGGTTGATAACACATTGCATTTTCAGAATTTGTAGCCAAATACAACAATTCTATAGGGCGTTCCACTACTTTACCTTTAGGTACATAAATGCAAATTCCATCGTTGGCAAAAGCTGTATTCAGAGCAGTAAACACATCGTTTTGATTAACGATTTTATTCAAATATTTTGAAGTAAAATTTTGAGCATCAGCAGATTTTAATATTGTACTAAGCGAAGCTATCATACATTGGTCTGTATCAATATCTGATAATTCTGCCGAAAAAACACCATCAACAAACACTACTTTATAACTATCTGGCTGAACCCAATAATCCTGAATATCAGCTCTATTAATTGCATTTTGTTTTGAGGGAATAATCTGAAAATCATTCTTAAGTAAGGCTGACAACGAGGTATACTTCCAAGCCTCATCTTTTTTTGTTGGAAATCCTTTTTGTCTAAAAAAACTCAATGCCTCACTACGCGTATCTTTAAGTATATCTTCCTTATTTTCAAACGATTGAAACAAATCAATCCATTTTTGTTGTAAACTCATTATACAAATTTATATCTTTATCTTAACTCTTATTTTTTTGAAAAACGATGCAAATATATAATAATTTTATCGTCTTTCAAAAGTCAGCTTCCACATTCCTCTCAATTCTCCCAATTTATAATCTGTAGCCCTATCATCTGGATATTTAATCCGTAATACCTCTTGCACTTCTGCGGAAATTTCATTTTGTTTAGAACCATGACAATTCAAACAAGCAGGCATTCCTAAAGGTATTGATTTATAATAATATACTTTATCCTCATCTTCCAAAACTAATGTTTCAGAGGTATTATCTGATGAAAAATTATTTTTTAATTGTTCCCAAGCCTTACGATCTAAGTCATCGTGAATCAGATTATTTGGATTTCTGTTTTTGTCCGTAAGCCTTTGCACTTGTATTCCCTTAGTAGTCAATGTATTTGTTAAGGATAGCGCATGGGTATTACAAAAGTCCAAAGCCGCTATAACTCCATTTTGTTGTATCTGCCTAGAGACATTGGACAGCAATATTTTTTGAGTTTCCAAGCTAATACTATCCCCTATTTTCAAATATTCATTCCTTTGATTATCATCAAGTTTTGCAACTTTATTCGTACAAGAAGTAAAAATCAAAACTATTCCTAACAAGTAGTAAGTTATCTTCATGGGTTTATCAAATTTATATTCAGCAAATTTAGTATATTTGACTTTAAAAATACTCTAAAAAATTATTATCTTTGTTTTTATAGTAGAAAAATGAAAAATAACACTTTAGTAAAACAAATATTTTGGTTTAGCATTATCAATTACATAGGTGTATTTATTGGGGTTATTTCTACTTTATTTATCTATCCAAAAAATGTAGAATTTCTAGGAATTATTCGGATTATAGAATCTTATTCACAGATTATATATCCGATTTTACTTGTAGGAGCTTCACAGGCTTTGGTTCATTTCTACCCTACCCTATCGGAACATTATCGTAACAAGCTTTTCTGGTTCAGTATTTTAAGTATTTTTAGACAAACTTTATTTTTTGGAGTCATTGTATTTTTTATTTTAAAAATATTTGATATTCAGTACGAGGAATATATTTGGATTGCCCTCCCCTTGGCTTTATGTATTGCCTTAAATGAGGTGCTGAAAAAACAGGCTCTAAATTATAACAAACTTTCTGTTCCGACATTATTTGAAAAAATCATTCCTAAAATAGGACTTCCTCTTATCTTTATTTTTCTATCAGCCGATTTAATTGATTCATCACAAGGAACATTTATTTTTGTATTATTTTTTGGAGCGGTACTGCTATTTACCTATTTGTACACCATCAACAGAACTCAAAACAAATGGGATAAAGATTATTCGTCTGTATTTGATTCTATTTCAAAAAAAGAATATTACAAATACAGTATTTTTGCTTTTTGGGGCAGTATAGGTTCGTTATTGGCATTCAGAATAGATACCCTTATGTTGAGTTATCTAGGGTACAATTTATCCGAAATTGGCATCTATAATCTGGCTGTAATGATGGCATCTGTACTGATGATTCCCGCCACTGGTATATTTGCCATACACACCCCTATCATTTCGGAGTCCCTAAAAAAAAACAAATTAGAATCTTTAAATATCTCTTACAAACAGACTGCCAATCAGTTGCTATTTTTAGGTTTGATTTTATACGGTTTTATATTGCTGTTTGTAAATGAGCTATTCCATTTACTCCCTGAAAAACAAAACCTAACATCATCTTTACCAATACTTTACATTTTAGGTTTAGCCGTTGTGGTCAATATGTCTACAGGATTTAATTCAGAAATTATTAATTATTCAACTTATTACAGATTTAACGCAATAACCATCGGAATTATGATTGTGCTTAATATCTGTTTAAATATCTTATTTTCAATATATTTTAAAATGGGAATACAAGGCATCGCATTTTCAACCTTTCTATCGATGCTCCTTTTTAACCTATCCAAGACAATATTTATTTACAAAAGATTAGGTCTTCTTCCCTTTGATTATAATTACCTCAAATCACTATTATTTGTAAGTAGTACCATTGCTTTTACATACATAATCAGCCTATTATCGAACCACTTAATTTATACATTCATACTCATTATAATTTATATTGGCTTAAATTTTTACTATTGTTACAAGCAAAAAATATTTCAAAAACTCAACAACTTCATTAATCGTTTTTTGTACAAATACATTTCGGTTGTTAAAAATCGAAATTAGCTTATGGATTTATAAATTCGGTTAGTATAACCAATCTTCTAATGTAAAATCTTCTTCTGATAATTTATACTGCACTAGGTTGGCAATGTCCGTCAATTGTTCTATTTTCAGGGTGTTGGTAATAATTCGCAAAACAGCTACATGAGCTGTACTTTTATTAGCTAACACGACTACTTCTTTTATATCTTGATCAGTACCAACATAATCAATCTGCACTCTGAATCCTTGATGATTAAAACTCATTAAACCTTGATATTGTTCATCTTCCAGAATTGCCTTCAGATGTGTATATTCTTTGTTTACCATCAGGCTATCTTCTTTGTTCAAGAACAAGATATTAACACTTTTTATCTGCTTAAAAAAGGCATCATCTTTTAACTTGATTCCTCTTTCTTTAACGTAATGCTTTGGCGAAAATGTAAATGAAATAAATTCAGGATTTTCGGAGTTTTTAACAAAATACTGTTGTAAACTTGTTTCATCTTTGCACGAAACAAATAGCATCATAACTATTAGAGCCAAACATCTCATTTTGCTAATCATAAATGTTACTTCAAATTATTTACCTACTTGCTTTATTTCAGAAGGCAGATTCATATTTTTGGTAAGCACACCTATTTCGTTTAGGTTAATATCACCTGTAAGCAACAGAATTACAGTCTGTTGAGATTCTTTAGAATTTTCCACAAACATCAATAATTCAGATACTAGATTTTCTGATTTTCCTTGTTTGACATAAAATTTTACATTAGCCGAAGCATCTTTTACACGCATTAATTCAGTTAATGTTGATTTAGCTAAATATTGTTCTACTTCGCTTTTCATCTTTTGCCCCATAGCCTTATCTTCTGTGGTAAACACCTTAAGCCCTGTGAGTTTCTTTGTTATTTCCATAAACTCCTTAGCTTCAGGATCTTTATTGTCAATTTTGGACAACATCTGAAACATTTTTTGCGATACCACCACGGTAGTTACCAAATCATTATCTTCTAATTTATCAAAAGCCGATTGCCCTATTGCGTTGGTAACAGAGAATATTATTCCTAATAATAACAATTTTAATTTCATATTTTGTATATATAAATATTATTTTAAATTTTCCAAATTAATTACTTTATTGGTTGCATCATCAAATCTTTCCAAATATTTCATTTTTTCTGTTCCTTTATTATAATTTACAGAAACCATTTTTAAAGCCGTTTTTACTTGCTCGTAAGTCGATTGTATTTCTGCCTGTTGTTTTTTATGATTATTGTAATAAATCAAGCCTAACAATAAGGACAAAAATGCTGTAACTATAGCAATTTTTCGATTCAACTTGCTTATTTTGGATTTTTTCAATTCAACCATATTACATTTTTCATTTCTCGATTTTTTGTAATAAGCAAATAGTGTTCCATAATAAACTAATTTTGAATTTATTTCTTCCGAATTAACGTCAGTTCGATTTAAGCAACGATTCTTTTTTGGTCAACGATGTCTTGACGCGAATTTATTGAAAGTTTTGTTCTTTATACCTGATTTTCTAAAAATCGGTTCAAAAATTATTTAAAACCAGTTAGAAAAAGGAGACTGAGGGTCTTGCAAAGAACTCTTTAGTTATAATCAGACAAATTGGAAGAATGTTCATTTACGAAAATATTACAAATCCGCATACCATAATTAACTCGTAATAATCTGCTAAGCTTACGTTTATATATTATTTAGTGTTTTTGAAATATCTAATCTATACGCTTTTATGGCTGGTACTACCGATGCCAACAATGCAACAAAAATTGTCCCCAACAACAACGCTCCTTCTTTGCTCCACAGAAACACGAATGGGTCGAATTCCATTTTATATTCAGAGGCTATCATTTTCGAGACCAAATACAATCCTACTCGGGCAATAACCGACCCCAAGAAAAAGGCTATAATCGACAACGTTAAGCCCTCAAACAAAACCAATCCAAATAGTTGGGATTTTGTAGCTCCATTTATTCGCATAATTGCAAACTCGTATTTTCTGTCTTTAAGTTTATTGTATAAAGCTATAAAAATACTTCCACCAGCTATACACATAATTCCGATACCCAGATATTTTATCAATTCTATACCTATACCAAATAAGGAAAACAAACGATTAATTTCGATTGTTGGCGAAGCTACTTGCATTTTGGAATTTTGTGGTATTAGTCTAGGCCACGACACAAAAGCCATTTTGTTTTTAACCTTCAACAATACGGCTGTAATATCCTGTTCATCAGGATTCAATTCGTATTCGTGGTCATGATTACAATGTTCGTCATGTACATGCTCTTCGTGGTCATGATCGTGATTACAATGTTCATCATGCACATGCTCTTCGTCTTCATGGTCGTGGTGGTGGTGTTCGTCGTGGATAAGCCAAACACTTTCTATAGTACATAGTACCAAATTATCAATCACCTTACCTGTTTTTTCTAGTATTCCGACCACCCTATAGGCATATTCCTCGTGTATATGAGCCTCATCTTGGCTTTCTCCATGTGTACCAAAAAACTCATCTCCTACCTTCAGATTCAAGTTTTCAGCCAAAGCAGCACCTATTACCACATCAAAATCCTCCTCAAAAGAATCTCCCTGAGCCAATTTGGCATTAAATTTCTGAATATAATCCGATGTAGTTCCTACTATTTTATAGCCTTTATAATTATCGCCAAA
Organism: Bacteroidota bacterium; assembly: GCA_030528745.1. Taxonomy (GTDB): domain Bacteria; phylum Bacteroidota; class Bacteroidia; order Flavobacteriales; family Flavobacteriaceae; genus Flavobacterium. The sequence goes on along the minus strand of JAUMYH010000018.1, from coordinate 10,626 downwards.
AGCCAATGGAATAGCCTTTTCTATGTACGGATGATTCATCCAAGTTTTGGCTTCTTTGTAGGATATATTTCCCGTTGGTGTATCAATATGATATACAGAGGACAATATTAATTGTAGGGGACTTCCTTGAGCCCCCATTACCAAATCTATTCCTTCTATATTCTTGTAGAATTTATTTTCGAACTGTTCTTGCAAAACCAATAACAGCGTTATTATAGCCACACTTGATGTGAGCAAAATAACACTCAAGGCTGTGTTCAATGGTTTTGACCATAAATTTTTCCAAGATACCTTTAATATCATATTATATCCGAATTATTCTACCTCTTCATAATCAATATACTCCCCTACTTTTTTGGTAGAACGTGGATTTTTCCCCATATTGTTTTGATTTGGATTGTATTGATTATTTTCGGCTGTATTATATTGTTGTTGGTAATTTTGTTTAAAATTATCTTGCATTTTCTTGGCAACTTTTCTGACCAAAATAGGAGCTAACAGCCTCATTATTATTTTAAATAAATAATAAAAGCCTATCATTATCAGAACAAATTTTATCAATGCATTCATATTATTTTATCATTAATTGTTTTGTATTCAAATTGTATTTCACAAATTTGATTATAAGCACACAAAAAATATACCTTTAGCTCTCTGGGGCAAGTTCTATTACCAATCCATCAATTTCTGGGGTAATAAATATCTGACATCCCAATCTGGAATTGTCCTTTACATGAAATGCCTCCGATAGCATCGCTTCTTCATCAGGGGTCATTTCTGGGAGCGGTACGTCATTCAGCACATAACACTGACATGAGGCACACATAGCCATTCCGCCACAGATTCCGATAGTACCTTCTTCCGCCAACTCATAGGCACGTACCAACTCCATAATATTCATATTCATATCAGTTGGAGCGTCTACCAGATGAGAAACGCCATTACGGTCTATAATTGTGATTTTTACATCTGACATTTATTTCTTAATTTAGATTGATTGAACTACTGCTTTTTCGGCTTCTTTTCTGGTGCCATCAAATCCGTCAATTCCCGAAACAGTGGTATATTTTAACACGTATTTTTTCCCAGGATTCAGTCTGTTATAAACGCTCTGACACATCAATGTAGCTTCGTGAAAACCACATAATATCAATTTTAACTTACCAGGATAGGTATTAATATCTCCAATGGCGTAAATTCCGTCTATATTGGTCTGATAATCAAGAGCGTTATTTACTTTAATAGCATTCTTCTCAATTTCTAACCCCCAATTAGCAATAGGACCTAATTTGGGTGTTAGTCCGAACAGTGGAATAAAGTAATCTGTTTTTATTTCTTGTTTTTCGCCTTCTTTACTCAATACCAACGACTCAACCTTTCCGTCTCCTTTTATCTCAACTACCTCACAAGGTGTAATCAGATTTATTTTCCCTTTTTCTTTTAATTCTTTGACTTTTTCTACCGAATCCAAAGCCCCTCTAAATTCATTTCTTCGGTGTACAAGGGTAACTGATTTGGCTACATCTGCCAAAAAAATACTCCAATCCAAAGCAGAATCTCCCCCTCCTGCTATTACAATGTCTTTATCTTTAAATAATTCGGGGGTTCTGACAAAATACTCGACTCCTTTTTCCTCGTAATCCGCGATATTGCTAATTTCTGGTTTTCGAGGTTCAAAAGTTCCTAATCCACCAGCTATTGCCACAGCCTTTCCCTTTATTTTTGTACCGCGATTAGTAGTTACAATAAAACTTCCATCTTCTAATTTTTCAATATCTTGAGCCGTTTCCGAGAGGGTAAACTCTGGCTGAAATTGTTTGATTTGCTCCATCAGATTGTCTACCAATTCTCCTGCTCCTACACTTGGATAGCCTGGTATGTCAAATATAGGTTTTTTAGGATAAAGCTCTGCCAACTGACCGCCTGGTTGAGGTAGGGTATCTATGAGATGGCATCTTAACTTCAACAATCCTGCTTCAAATACAGCAAACAATCCTGTAGGTCCAGCACCTATTATAATAATATCTGTTTCTTTCATATTTGTATTTATCGTTTGGGGGTTATAAATCAAATTATATTACTCTACATTTATTACCTGCTCTACCTCTGGAGCGTATCTTTTAATAGTCATTTCAACTCCATTTTTTAGAGTCATTTGATTGATACTACAACTCACACAAGTTCCTTCTAATCTTACTTTGACTATTTTTCCATCGTCTCCTACCTCTACTAACGATATATCGCCGCCATCACCTTGAAGAAAAGGTCTGATTTCCTCTAATGCTTTTTCTACATTCAATCTAATTGCTTCTGTTGTCATTTTCTTTTTGTTTTATTATTTAGTACTACATCCTGCCATTGTAGTTATTTTAATAGCTTCTGAAGGAGGAAGTAATTCGTTACGTAACACTACTTGTTCAGCCACTTTGGTTGCCAATTGATCAAATGCCATCGATACAGGAGTATCCTCCTGAAGCGAAGCTGGATGTCCATAGTCGGCTGCTTCTCGTATACTTTGTACTATTGGAATTTCTCCCAAGAAAGGAACTCCTAAATCTTCTGATAGGTGTTTTGCTCCTTCTTTTCCAAAAATATAATATTTATTATTTGGCAATTCTTCTGGGGTAAAATAAGCCATATTTTCGACCACACCTAATACAGGAACGTTGATGGCTTCTTGTTGAAACATCATTACGCCTTTACGAGCGTCTGCTGTAGCTATATTTTGCGGTGTACTTACCACCACAGCACCTGTAATGGGCAAACTCTGCATAATTGACAGATGAATATCGCCTGTACCTGGAGGAAGGTCAATGAGCATAAAATCCAATTCGCCCCAATCGGCATCAAATATCATCTGATTCAAAGCCTTTCCTGCCATAGGACCTCTCCAAATTACAGCCTGATTGGGTTGTGTAAAAAAGCCTATCGAAAGTATTTTAATTCCGTAGTTTTCAATAGGTTTCATTTTCGATTTTCCATCAACGGTAACTGACAGTGGACGAGCCTTTTCGACATCGAACATTATAGGCATCGAAGGTCCGTATACATCTGCATCTAACACCCCTACTTTAAATCCTTTTTTCGATAATGCGACAGCAAGATTCGAGGTTACTGTTGATTTCCCAACCCCTCCTTTGCCAGAGGCAATAGCTACTATATTTGAAATTCCTGGTATTGCTTTTCCTCTGATTTGCGGTTTTTCAGGAACTTCCACCTTTACATTTACTTTAACTTTGGCTTTTTCATAGACATTATCCTGAATCACCTTCATTATATCTACTTCTGCTCTTTTTTTGATGTGTAAGGCTGGAGTATTGAGTACAATATCAACAATTACTTCATCTCCAAAAATAACTACATTTTGCACAGCCCCACTCTCTACCATATCCTTACCTTCTCCTGCTATTGTAATTGTTTTCAGAGCTTCTAAAACTTGTTTCTTATCTATTTTCATAAATTAAAATGATTCTTATTATTTAAGGATTTGATGTAAAAATCCTGTATTCCGTGCAAAGGTAACAATTTTTTGTATATAATCATTTAAGCAACAAATTAAATTAACGCCCTTTTTTATGACACAGTTTTTATTTTTTACGACTTTTTGTCAGCAACCAAAAGTTTGGTACATTTTTTTATAATTATAAATCAAATTTTTAATAAAATTATTATGACAACAGGTAAAATTAATGTATCGGTGGAAAATATATTTCCACTTATCAAAAAATTTCTTTATAGTGATCATGAAATATTTTTACGCGAATTAATATCCAATGCTACCGATGCAACACTCAAACTCAAACATCTAATCAGCGTTGGCGAGGCTCAAGTAGAATACGGAAATCCAATCATAGAGGTAAAAATTGATAAGGAAAACAAACAGTTAATCATATCTGACCAAGGTATTGGAATGAGCGGTGATGAGGTTGAAAAGTACATCAACCAAATTGCTTTTTCTGGTGCAGAAGAATTTTTAAACAAATATAAAGATACTGCCAAAGACAGCGGCATCATCGGACACTTCGGACTCGGTTTTTATTCTGCGTTTATGGTTGCCGATAAAGTCGAAATCATTACCAAAACCTATCGTGATGAACCAGCTGTACATTGGACTTGTGATGGTTCGCCAGAATTTACCCTTACCGAGACTTCAAAAAACAATCGCGGTACTGATATTATCCTGCACATATCGGAAGATTCATTAGAATTTTTGGAAGAACATAAAATTGAAGGCTTGCTTACCAAATACAATAAGTTTATGCCTATACCTATTAAATTTGGAACTAAACAAGAAATGTTACCCAAACCTGATGATGCTCCCGAAGACTATAAGCCTGAATATGTTGAGGTAGACAACATTATCAACAATCCGAACCCTGCATGGACCAAACAGCCTAGCGAATTGTCCAATACTGACTACCAAGAGTTTTACAGCGAATTGTATCCTATGCAATTTGAAAAACCTCTTTTCAACATCCATCTTAATGTAGATTATCCTTTCAATCTGACGGGAATTTTGTTTTTTCCAAAACTCTCACAAGATCTTCAAATACAAAAAGACAAAATACAACTCTATCAAAATCAAGTATTTGTAACAGACAACGTTGAAGGAATTGTTCCTGAATTTTTGACAATGCTCAAAGGTGTGATTGATTCTCCAGACATACCGTTAAATGTGTCTAGGTCGTACCTTCAGGCCGATGGTAACGTCAAGAAAATTTCAAACTATATAACCCGTAAGGTTGCCGATAAATTAAAATCTCTTTTTAACGAAAACCGTGAAGATTTTCAACAAAAATGGAACGACATCAAAATTGTTATCGAATATGGTATGCTTACTGAAGAAAAATTCTACGAAAAAGCTCAGGATTTTGCCCTCTTCCCTACTGTAGACAACAATTTTTTCACACTGCCAGAACTCAGAGAACAACTTGCTACCCTACACACAGACAAAGACGGTAATATTGTATTTTTGTACGCTTCCGACAGCCAAATGCAACACGGATATATCAATAGTGCTAAAGAGAAAGGATATACCGTTTTATTACTCGATTCGCCAATTGCAGTACATTTGATTCAGAAAATTGAAGCAGAAAATACAACGATTAAATTTGCTCGTGTAGATGCTGATTTGGTTGAAAACCTTATCAAAAAAGACGAGAACAAAATATCAAAAATGACCGAAGAGGAGCAAAACTCGCTCAAAACATCGGTAGAAGAAGTAATTGGTAAAGAAAAATATACCATACAATTAGAGGCTTTGGACTCGGATAGCACTCCGTTTGTGATTACCCAACCTGAATTTATGCGTAGAATGAAAGATATGAATCAGACAGGCGGCAACCCTATGTTTGGAATGGGTATGTTCCCTGAGGTTTACAATCTGATTATAAATACCAATTCGGAATTAGCCCTAAAAATCAATCAAGAAACCAACCCTGAGGTCAAACAACGTTATATCAATCAGGCTATTGATTTGGCCAAAATATCTCAAGGTTTGTTAAAAGGGGAAGAACTTACCGAATTTGTTAAGAGAAGTTTTAACAATCTGAAATAAATCACACCAACAACTCATTTAGGCTACTTTCAAAGAATATTTGAAAGTAGTCTTTTTTAGATTCTTTCTTACAAAAACACACCTCAACATCAATTATTTTATATAAATGATATTTGTTATTTTGCAGAATAATATTATATTTGTTTGTCAAATATATAAGCAAAATGCAATTACGAGATTTAGCACAAAAACTTTCTATCTCACTAGAAAATTTACAAAAATTCATTTTTGAGTTCAATATTCCTTTGTCATTTTGTACTTCCAAAATGATGAATGTACGCCCTGAATTTGTCGAATTTATCAAAAAACATTCCGATTTTCTGCAGAAATATGTCAAAGATCGAAATCAACTCAAATCTATAAATGATATTTCGGAGAATCTTGGAATAACGGCAGATGAGATTAAAGCCTTTTTTCTACAAAATGGAGTTCCTGAAACACAACTGGACGAGATTAAAACCTATATATCCAGTTTTATAATCCACCAGCATTTGGGCGGTAATTATGATTTTATATACAACGATATTCCCGACAATAACAACAATAGTGATTTGATTGGATACACTGATTTGTATTTCCATATCAATGATTTTATAGATCCTTTTACCAATCCAGAACACAAAAAAATGTGGGGAATTTCACGACCTTTAGGCGTGGTATTATTTGGTCCTCCAGGAAGCGGAAAAACCTTTTGGGCTCAAAAAATTGCCGATATGATAGGTTACGATTTTAGTAATATTTACAAAGATTATCTACTTAACAAACATACTTTCCAAGAGCAAGGATTTTCTGAATTTTTATCCACCAAACTGAACAAACCTAAATCAATGGTGTTTATTGATGATTTTGATTATCTGATGAACAAACGTCATTGGCATCAGAACTCTGCTGATTCTTCGGAATTGATTACCAACATTTTGCGACTCATACAGAAAGATAATACCCAAGAGTTATTACTGGCTGGTTCAGTTGAAAATTTACAATCTTTAGACGAAAATATCATTGCCGCAGGACGATTCGATTGGCATTTACCTATTTTCCCTCCTAACGCAGAAGAACGTACCGAACTTATAATTTTTCACCTACGCAAAGGACTATCGGACGATTCGCCTTTGCTTAAAATACTCAAAGCCAATAATATGCTTGAACACAACTTTTGGAATGACATCGCACGTGAACTCCGCTTGTTTTCAAACACGATGATTATTGATTTTGTTCAAGCTATCAAAAAACGTATTTATGCCATCTATCGCAAAGACGAGAATAAAGAAATAGCCGTTACATCACAACTTATAATTGCCGCTATTAATGAAGCAAAAACCAAATTTTCAAGCGATTATATCAAAGCATGTCATACTTTTTTGACTGAAGTAAAACAGAACAATTCGCTCGACTTTGCACAACGAATTATGGAACTCGAACACGAATTATATCACTTTAGTAGCGACAAAACCAAAGAAAAGATAAATCAAATCGGATTTAATGCTAAAGATTAAAATAATAGAAAAAAGACTTGTAAAAAAGTCTTTTTTTATGGAAAAATTTTTCACAAAACATTTACACATTATGAAAAAATAATGTATATTTACAGTGTTATTGAAAGTCAATAATGCTCATACAGAGAGAGCGAGGTTCTTTGAAAAATAAAAAAGAGATGAAAGTCAAAGTAGAGATTTGCTTTAAGTCTTTTAAACTAAAAATCACCATTTCTGTAAAGAAAATAAAGATTAAGTTTTAGGCTTATGGAGGGGTAGCCGCCCCTCCTCATCTCTCTTTTATTGGGACAAAATTACAAACAATTTTTAAAACTACAAAAATATGGCCACAAAAAACGAAATTCCACAAATGCAAGAGATAAGAAAAGAATTTAATTTTATTCTTTTTAAAGTGGTTTATACCCATAAACCAAATAGAAAGTATAAACGACAAGTTAAAGTAAATTTAAGCGGTTTATTTGTTTTATTACTTTTAATTTTATTGATATGGTACATACTGAAATAAAACAGCGAATTATCGAAATTCAGGATATTTTTGATATAGGAGCAAAAGGGTGTAGTAAGGCGATGAGTATAACTGTTCAGTCTTTCAGAAATAGAATGTCAGACAAAACAGGCAGGAATAACTTTAATGAAAAAAATCTACAAGATTTGATTGCTTATATCAAGACTGAAGCTGAAAAACTTTAAAGTCTTCCCTATTAAAATATATGTATAAAATATTGATAATCAAAATTTTATTCAAAAATATTACAATTACTACAATAAGCCCTGCAAAGTGGGTGTAACTTAAAATTTTGTTTTTATGAAGTTTGATTTTGAGTTTAAAATCAGTTTCAGAAGATTAAAAAAAGGCTTTGAATTTGTGATGAAAATCAAAGCCCAAATAAAACAGAGGGTACTTAATCTGTTATTCTGAAACAAAGGGGGGGTAAAATCCCCCTACTTCTAAAAGCAAAATTATACAAATATTTTTCAAAATGAAAGAACTTGTAAAATTATTTAAAAACATTTTTTCTTGCCAACCATTTGAGCAGGATATACACGTTAGGTTTAGTCTATCATTAGAGCAAATTCTGTTAATCGTTTTTGTTTTGGGTATATTACTTTGGTTAATATTTCGATAAAGTACTCTGGAAAACAAAGACAATAAACCTACAAGCTAATATATTATGTATATTTTTAAACGTAATCCAATCTGTTTAACCCAATTTAGCCTTGATAAAATCCGTTATCAAATAAGTGATCAATTTGCCCACTAAGTTCGGATTTTTTTGATCGCCAAGACTTGGAGCTCCCTCGCAAATATGCAAATAACCAGCCTTGGATTCATTGCCCATCAACCACACAAATCTACGCATTTCCTCCGCCGAAAATCCACTCAAACTCATAGCACTGCTCGGAAGACTAACTACCGAATCCAAATCTAATTCAATTCCAAATGTTCGCTCCCTAATAAATTGTACAGCCCTAAGCATCTCTTTTTCAAAGGTAGTTTTACAAGTTATTTTAATATCTTCATAACTGATATACTGTATCTTATCCTTATGTTTTTTAAGATTGTGGTATATTTTTTTGGAAGTATAATTTTCGTGAATGCCAAAAATGAAATATTTTTCCAAAAAACCCTCGTTGTAAGCATAACTAAATCCATTGCCCGAATGCCGTCCTTCAAGAGGTCTGAAATCTGTATGAGCGTCAAAATTTATCGTATTTATAGCATCGCCCTTTGCCAATGCCATTCCCTTGATAATTCCGTAACTGTTGTTGTGTCCCCCTCCTATTATAATCGGAATTTTCTTGCATTTGGCTATAGTAAATACAATATGAGCAACCTCTTTGTCTATTTCCTTCACTAACTCTCTCAAAGCATACAAATCTTCCTCTATGTTAGGATTCAGATTCATTGCTTTCTGCTGTATTTCAAAAACATCTAATTCACCTATAATCAACACATTATTTCCTTTCAGAAGTTTATTGTGTTGTATATTAAGCAATGATTTTAACGTATTTTCAAAAGCGGTTTCTGTACCTGTCCTTCCAAAATTAGCCTTTACTCCAACGCTTTCGGTTAGTCCCAAAACAACAAATTTGGCAGATGTCTTTTTTAGATTTTCTTCTAATGTGTAGTTAGGGTCTATAATTTGTATTTTCTCGCCGAATTTTGTTTCTCCTTTTCTAAAAGCCGTTATACTATTAATTTCGTCTTGACTGATATAGTTTATTTTATGGTTCATATTTTTATATTTTTTGGCAAATTAAAACAATTTTTTGCTCATTAATGTCTGTGGTAAAAAAATAATATTGTTCGCTACCTTCTTTTATTTTCCATTTTTTTCGGAGTTGCTCTACTGATTCTGGAAAATTCCGAGTTTTGACTACTGCCTTACTTCCTATTAAAGCCTTTATATTGTGTTTGTTATAAGTAATTTGCTCATTGATTTTGTAAACCTTACCCACAAAATCAAAACTATCGTTATGAGTATAAAGATGCGAATTGGGGTGTAATTTTGCCAAATTGTAATGCTTCCCCAAAGCACTAAAACACTGCGATTTCATAACAGCCACATTGGGTTCGTACAGATATGCCAACGGAAGGGTGTAATGTATTTGAGCGGTCTGATTTGCCTCAATAGTAGATTCAAATAATTGTGTATTACGCTCTTCTATATTTGCGGTTATGATTTTTACCGATTTGTTTATCACCAACTTATCCAATTCAAACAAAACCTCTTTAACCTCATTATGCAAAGCTACAATATGAATATTTTTAATATTTTTGAGTTCGCGGACACCAGTGGTTATGTCGTACATTGGAGATAGCTTAATCAAAATTTTGTCCGTGTATCTAAACAATTTTTCTTGCTGTTCAACTACATTTGGAATACAATCTTCAAGTAGAAAAACCTTTCTTTTGGCATCATCTCTTCGAGAAGGATCGATATAAATCCAATCAAATTTTTGATTAAGTTGTTCTAACAATCCGATACCATCTTTGGCAAAACATTGTATGTTATGAGCATTCAGCGTTTTAAAATTCAACGAAGTAATTTCAGATAAAGTCCGATTGTGTTCGCAATGGAATACATTTTCAAAATTATGAGATAAAAAATACGTATCAACCCCCATTCCTCCAGTAAGGTCTATCAGTTTTTTTCCTGCCAAAAAACTGGACTTATAACGTGCTGTAGCCTCCGACGAACACTGCTCAAGTGAAATTTTTTCAGGATAAATCAGATTTTCTGTATTGTACCACGTCGGAATTTTGGTCTTTGCTTTATTTTTAGATTCTATTTGCTGAAGAATCAATCTATAATCAATCTCTGGAAAAGGATTTTTTTTCAAACTCAATTGATGAAAATCATTTTTGAGATTTTGGTTGATAAATTTTTGTATTTCTGAATTTAAAATCGAAATCATCTTATATGTAAAAAAGGCTGTCCAAAATTTTCAGACAGCCTTGATAAATTTACTCGGTAATCCCCACCAAATCAAACATAAAGGCGTATTCTTTGGCAACTTCTTTCAAGGCTTCGAAACGCCCCGAAGCACCGCCGTGTCCTGCGTCCATAT
>JAUMYH010000094.1 GCA_030528745.1 Bacteroidota bacterium | reverse complement strand
TTCCTTCCGGAATGCTTTTGCCTATACCGTGGGGGCGTCCGGTACTTGTGAACAGCACTCCGACGCCTATCAATCCGCTAAGTGTGGGCGACAGACTGTTTAAGGCGGGGCTTGCCAAACTGCGAATGGGCCGCGAAGTACCCAAGCTTCGCGAAGAATTGGATAACCGCAAGGGCATCCCCTGTGCGGGCAAAAGCCCCTTGACCGACCGCGACTTAATGGATATAGTAATGGCACGGCGTGAAGACGAGCGGAACAGGAAGCAAAAAGCTAAGCAATGGAAAAAGCACGAAAATAAAGTATCCGAAGACTTAAAGGCAAATAAACCGCAAGGCAGCGTAGGAAAACAGGTTACCCTTGTTGTAGAAGGGATAGACACGAAAGGGAAACCTTTTAAAAAACGGATACGGATAGATAATTTACAAGAAACAAGTCCGGGTAAATACCAATTAACCGATGCAAAATACAGCGGTGTAAAGGATTTGACAAAAGTATCGAACAAACAGCTTCGTAACACCTTTACAACAAACCAAAAAACAGTGTATGATGCTATAGGCGGTACGGACGGAGCTAAAGTAACAAAGGTTACCCCTGTCGGGAAAAATGCTGTAGATTCAGGATTAGCCCCTAACGAGCCGATAAACATAGAACCTAAGGTAAATATAGGAGTAAACAATACTAACGGAAGTATAACATACAGAAAATATCCATAAAAGTATAAAAACAAAATGAGAGCAAAAGAAATAAACACAATTATTAAAGAGCAGACAGAAGAGTTTTTTAAGCAAGAGGGCTTTAAATATGTGCAAAAAAGTATTGGGTATATAAAAAATGAGAATAAATGTCGAATTTCCTATGGATTTGTACATTACGAATATCATCCCGAATACGAATACGAAATAGTTCTTTTTGTACAACTTACGGAAATCGAAGAAATATACAAAAAAATAAGAAACGGAGTTACTGTAGGTATTACCTACGTATTTCCGCTATCCTATTTTTTAGATAAAGAAAATTATGTTAATAACAACCCCGAATGGAATATAGAGTACAAAAAAGATATTCCTCCATTCTCTAAAGCCCTGACAGATACATATACAAAATATGTTAAAGAGTTTATACCCTTTATTACACAGCCTCAAAATATGCTAAACTTTTTATTAAGCGAAATAGCTACCGGAAAAGATTATGCAAATAATATTCACGTTCTGATGAGAGCTTTAATTTTATTGAAATTGCTTGATGATTCAAGACTTTTGGAGATGTATGCAAAATTTAAAGAAAAACTAAAAGCATACGATACCGAAGACCAAATAACTTATGGTAGTCAAATGGATAATATAGTAGCGGGTAACTGGTAAAACCAATAAAAATGAGAGCAAAAGAAATAAACACAATTATTAAAGAGCAGACAGAAGAGTTTTTTAAGCAAGAGGGCTTTAAATATGTGCAAAAAAGTATTGGGTATATAAAAAATGAGAATAAATGTCGAATTTCCTATGGATTTGTACATTACGAATATCATCCCGAATACGAATACGAAATAGTTCTTTTTGTACAACTTACGGAAATCGAAGAAATATACAAAAAAATAAGAAACGGAGTTACTGTAGGTATTACCTACGTATTTCCGCTATCCTATTTTTTAGATAAAGAAAATTATGTTAATAACAACCCCGAATGGAATATAGAGTACAAAAAAGATATTCCTCCATTCTCTAAAGCCCTGACAGATACATATACAAAATATGTTAAAGAGTTTATACCCTTTATTACACAGCCTCAAAATATGCTAAACTTTTTATTAAGCGAAATAGCTACCGGAAAAGATTATGCAAATAATATTCACGTTCTGATGAGAGCTTTAATTTTATTGAAATTGCTTGATGATTCAAGACTTTTGGAGATGTATGCAAAATTTAAAGAAAAACTAAAAGCATACGATACCGAAGACCAAATAACTTATGGTAGTCAAATGGATAATATAGTAGCGGGTAACTGGTAAAACCAATAAAAATGAGAGCAAAAGAAATAAACACAATTATTAAAGAGCAGACAGAAGAGTTTTTTAAGCAAGAGGGCTTTAAATATGTGCAAAAAAGTATTGGGTATATAAAAAATGAGAATAAATGTCGAATTTCCTATGGATTTGTACATTACGAATATCATCCCGAATACGAATACGAAATAGTTCTTTTTGTACAACTTACGGAAATCGAAGAAATATACAAAAAAATAAGAAACGGAGTTACTGTAGGTATTACCTACGTATTTCCGCTATCCTATTTTTTAGATAAAGAAAATTATGTTAATAACAACCCCGAATGGAATATAGAGTACAAAAAAGATATTCCTCCATTCTCTAAAGCCCTGACAGATACATATACAAAATATGTTAAAGAGTTTATACCCTTTATTACACAGCCTCAAAATATGCTAAACTTTTTATTAAGCGAAATAGCTACCGGAAAAGATTATGCAAATGATGAAAATGTTTTTGCAAGAGTTTTAATTTTAATGAAACTTTTAAATTATCCTATGGAAGAGCTACAAGCAAAATTAGCTGAATTTAAATCCAAATTGGCTAATTATCGCGAAGATATAAAGCAAACATATTATACCCAAATGGATAATATCGTTTCAGGCAACTGGTAAAAAAACAAGGAGAAAATAAATTATGGACATAATAAAAGAAATAGCAATAAAAAATTATCCCGAAGACAATACGCCTGTAATTCGGGTATTCGATAACGGCACAAGTTTTTTGCTTTTTGAACAATTTCCGATGGACGAAGAAGAAGACTATTTTTCGGAAGAAGAAAGCGATAACTTCGGAGAAGTTTTAACCGCTTTACTTAAAGTAGAAGTCTATCAAGAAGATAGAGAGCTTTTTGTAATTGCTACAAATGATCCGAAAAAAATCAATCTTTTAAAAACTTACTTAGAAGAAAAGGCAAAAAATAGGGAAGATAATAAATACTAAACATTGCAACAGGCGGTAGAGCCGAACAAATCAGCGGAATGGGCGACAGGGGTGTAAACAGGTCTATCGGTAGCCAATGGGATAAAAAAGGCATTGCAGAAAATATAGAGACACAAGTACGAGAACAGGTTAAAAATATGGGTATAAAAATACCGCCGAACAGCAATATTCCCAGCGATATGATGATGAACGTAAAATTATAAAATGAAAAATATTATGACAAATAAGCTGACAAACCAAGAACAAAAAGATATAGAATTATTTTTTGATAGGAATAAAGATTACATTAAATACTCCGATGTGCCCAACGAACTTATTTCCAAATACACAGGCTTATTGCCCGAACCTATTTTGGAAGTATGGAGGCGTACCGGTTTCGGTATTTACGAACACGGCTTTGTACAATTTGTAAACCCTGATGAATGGGACTTTGCATTTGATTATATTGATAATATCTATGATAAAAGCATTGTAATAGGTATTACAGCTTTAGGAGATTTATTATTATGGGATATTAAAAATAAAAATAAATTAAATGGAGATCATATTAAAATTATTTTTATCAACGACTGCGATGATGATGTAGTAGGAGGAAAAGACCCGGCTTTTTGGTTAGGTTACGACTTTGATATTAATATGGAAGATGAAGCACACGAAGATTTTGAATATAATGTAAAAGAATTTCGCTCAAAAAATTATCAAAAAATAAAACGAGTGTTACCTCCTTTAAAATATGGTGAATGTTACGGCTATACACCCATACCGGCATTAGGCGGTAAAAAAACATACAAGACATTAAAGATAGTTGATGCCAAAACATACGTAGATATGATAGGGCAAGCCGTCGGAAAGATAATCGATTTAAGTTAGGTTTGAGCAGTAAAGGCACCTCTTGCGGCAAGGATTGTAGCGGCGGCAGAAGGTTATTTTATGCATAAAAT
>JAUMYH010000017.1 GCA_030528745.1 Bacteroidota bacterium | reverse complement strand
TGCCTGATGCTTTTGCTAGACAAAATTGCTTTGAGAAAACGAGCATTGATTGAAACGGTCAATGACCAATTGAAAAATATGTGTCAAATAGAACACACTCGCCATCGTTCTTTTGATAATTTTGTAACTAACTTATTATCAGGACTTATAGCCTTTTCTTTCTTCGATAAAAAACCTTCAATAAACTTGCATCAAGACATCGTTGATCAAAAAAGAATCGCCGCTTAAATCGAACTGACGTTAAAATAATAATTATGAATGGCACTAAAACTCACACGACGTATCAACATTAGGTCGTTAGGAGCTAGTTTAGCGTACAGATTTTCGTTATTATCGTACATTGCCTGTGTGATTCCTACGTAAGTAGAATTTGATTTTTCGTCTAAGGCAGTAAGTTTTAGACTTATATCTGATTTTTCGCTAGTTCTAAAATTTACTTTCCCCATAATATTGGTAAGACCAAACTCCAAAGCTCCTAAATTATCAGCCCTTTTGTGAGTAACATTGGCTATATAACTTACGTTATCCACAGTATTACCATGAGTGACAGATCCTACAAAGAAACCTCCTCTTCCTGCAGAAAGTTTGATTCTATTTTTTTGATATAAAGGCGGCTCTTCGGTAATCAAGTTCACGATTCCTCCAATGGTTTGTGGCCCAAATTCTATCTGACCACTTCCTTTCAAGACCTCTACACTACTCATCAAATCAATCATCGGACTAAAGTATAGAGTCGGTTCGCCGTAAGGATTAAGGGTAACAGGCACTCCATCTTCTAGAACCAAAACCTTTGAAGAACGGATTGGGTTAAATCCTCGAATACCTATATTGGTTCGAAGTCCTGCCCCATCTTCGTCTACCACATTGATACCGCTATTTTTACGCAACACATCAGAAACGTTAAGCGGTGCGGCTTTTTTGATGTCATTTTGAGTATTAACAATTACAGAACCTGGAACATCTGTAAACAATCTGTTTGTTTTTCGTACCACTTCGATTTCTTGTATCTTAACCGAAAGGGTATCTTTTTCTTGTTGATTTTGTTGAGCTAAAGCCGAAAAACTCATCATTGTTGTAGCTGACAACAAACCTCTGAGAATAATTTTTTTGTTCATTACTATTTTTATTTTAAATAAGTCTTAATAAACGGCAAAATTAAAAAGTTTAATCTTTCTACAAAAACTTTTTTGTATAAAAATAAACAAGCATTAATAACGCTATGATTATCAGTAGAATATAAACTATTAAAAAACGTTATAAAGTAAAATCTAATCCTGCTGTGATAAATCGATCCAATCCTACACGAATACCTTGTGGATTACGAGATGCAATATACTTTTGATTTGTTAAATTTTTAACAGACAATGTGAGTCGGACTCCCAAACCTTCTAACTCATAATATACAGAGGTATCAATAATAAATCGGGAGGGAATTATTCCTACCAATCCATCTGCGGTAGGTCGTACCCTATTGTTTCGGTCATTGAACTGTTCGGATACAAAATTCCCAAAAATGGAAAATCCAAATTTGTTTCTAAATTGTGCTATTACAAAAGGATTCACCATCAGCTCTGGAGAATATGGTAAGGATTTTTTAACTACATTATACCCTGTAAATCGTGCCTGAAGATAGGTGCAATTAAATCCTATTGTTAGTTGTTGTTTTGAGTTTATAATTTGAGAAATATCCAAACTTGTTCCAAATTCGATTCCTTTGTGTAGTGTAGCACCTCCATTGGCTACCCCTGTTGGATTAACATTTACATTTACAGGGATAATTTGATTTTTGAAATCTATGTAAAATAAAGTGGCATAGAGACGGAAATATCTTGTTAAGGCGAACCTTCCTCCCAGCTCACAATTGAGACTTTGCTCCTCATCTATATTATTGGCTATTCCGTTTGGGGTAATTGATGTTTTGGTTTGCGGAGGCGAATAGCCTTTGTTAAAACTGAAAAATAACGTTCCTTTACTCGAAGGCGTATAATTAATTCCTATTCCTGGCACCGCACTAAAGGCGTAATTCCAATACAACACAAGGGTATCACGGACTTGAATATTTCCGTCTATGTTGAATCTTCCTCGGTATATTTTGCGTTGGTAATCATAATCCTCTATTCTGAATCCGTATTCCATACTCAATTTGTCTGAAAAATGGGTTTTGTTTAGAGCAAAAAAGCTCAAAGCCTTGCCCTCTCGTACTTCGTTATCTCGGATAGTGCCTGTCCAAACATCTGGTCTTTCCAATTGTAGGAATTGTTCTTGTACGCGTTCTTTGTGAAATCTGGCTCCTATTTTGACCTGATTCTGTGTGCCTAACGCTTTAAAATTAACCATTAATTTGGATTCTATACTTCCTACTTGATAGTGTCTATTACGCCAATTGGCTCTGTTACTCATAAATATAGCACTTCCATCGGTAAGGTCAGGATTGCCCCATACTACACCATTGGCATGAGGATCCATTCCATCTCGAGTAAATAACTGCACACGCCAATCACGTTTAATATCATACGTATACACTATGGTTTGCAATCTGATTTTGGGAACAATCTGACACGTGTGTACACCTGCTATACTAATACGCTTAAGCAACATAAGGTCGTTGGGAGACAAGGCGGTGTGTAAATTGTCATTATTGTCAAACATAGCCTGTGTGATACCCAAATTTGTTGCATTAGACCTTTCGTTATAATACGATAATTTGATATTCAGATTCGATTTAGCCCCAACCTTCAAGGTTGCTTTTCCCATAATATTAGTAAGATTAAACGTTAAAGAACCTAAATTATCGGCTCTTTTGTGAGTAACATTTGCCAAAAAGCCTACATCATTGATTGTATTTGAATGGGTAAACGACCCCATCAAAAAGCCATCACGAGCCACATTGAATCTTATATTATTTTTTGGGTGTAGGGTTGGATTAAATGTTTTGAAATTAATAATTCCGCCTATGGAATGAGGTCCAAATTCTAATTGTCCTGCATTTTTTAATATATCAATCTGATTCATTACATCTACCATCGGACTGAGGCACAAGGTAGGTTCGCCATAAGGGTTTACAGCTACAGGAATACCGTCTTCTAGGATTAGCATATCCGATGATCTCAAAGGATTGAGTCCCCTACTACTAATATTGCTTCTGAGTCCTGCAGGGTCTTCATCAATTACATTTAATCCACTCCTTTTTCTGAGTACATCGCCTATGTTCGTGGAGTTTGACCTCTGAAATTCTTTTTCAAAAACAATAGAAATAGTTCCTGGCGTATCGGAATATAATCCGTCTTTAGTATTATGAATAACTTCAATCCGTGTGTCTTGAGGTTTTAGACTATCAACAAACGCATTGTTACTTTGTTGTGCCACACTATACTGTATCAAACCTATCAATGCTAATACGCCTACCATCCTATTCATAATAACATATCGTAATTTAATTATTTAACGTAAAGTTAATGAAAAAATAGATAAAAAATATTTTTTTCATCCTTTTTTAGCTCGTTTTATTATTTTATCTTTGGTATTCAAAAATCAGGATATTATTTATACAAAATCAGACAGTCTGGATGGTTGATACATTATTAGAAATCAAAAACTTAAATGTTTCGTTTGCAGAAAATGAATCGTGGAGACAAGTTCTAAAAAACATATCGTTTGGTTTAAAAAAGAATCAGATTATGGGCATTGTTGGCGAATCTGGCTCAGGAAAATCTACAATTGGCAATGTTTTGTTAGGATTAAACCCACCAAAAATTTCAAAAATCGATTCAGGGGAAGTTATTTTTGAAGGCGTTTCATTACTTGATTTGCCTGAAAAAAAATTCAACACCATTAGAGGCAGCAAAATATCTATGATTTTTCAAGAACCGATGAGTTCACTGAATCCCAGTATGAAATGTGGCAAACAAGTAGCCGAAATCTTATTGAAGCACACCAAATTAAGCAAATCCGAAATAAAAAATAAGGTATTAGAACTCTTTGAGCAGGTCAGACTGCATTATCCTGAAAAAATCTATAACAGCTATCCTCATCAGCTTTCGGGCGGACAAAAGCAACGCGTTATGATAGCTATGGCTATAGCTTGTGAGCCACAAATTCTTATTGCTGACGAACCTACTACGGCACTAGATGTTACTGTACAGAAAGAAATTATTAAACTTTTGCAAGAAATCCAACGTCAGAACAATATGAGTATCATCTTCATATCACACGATTTGGATTTGGTTTCCGAAATTTCGGATCGGATAATCGTGCTGTATAAAGGCGAGATTGTAGAACAAAACACCACAAAACAACTATTTACAACTCCTACACATTATTATACTAAGGCTCTTTTGGCATCACGCCCCTCGGTGGAACAACGACTCAAAACCTTGCCCACTATAGCAGACATTATAAATAGCACGGAATCCTACGATTTGATAACAACCGAACAACGTGCCAAACACCATGAGCAAATCTACAGCCAACCGCCTATTTTGGAAATAAAAAACCTTTCCAAAACATATATATCGAGCGGTGTATTATTCAAAAAAAATACATTTAAAGCTCTGGAAAATATCAATTTTAATTTATACGAAGGAGAATCAAAAGGGTTGGTTGGCGAATCAGGTTCGGGGAAATCAACCATTGGTAATGCTATTTTGCTTCTCAACACGCCTTTTGATGGCCAAATTTTATATAAGGGTACTGATATTAGTAAGCTAAAAGGCAAACAACTTAAACAATTTAGAAAAGAAGTACAAATCATTTTTCAAGATCCGTATTCTTCCCTAAACCCTAAAATGGCTATAGGCGAAGCCATTATGGAACCCATGATTGTGCATAATCTGCATCAAAACAACAACATACGAAAGCAAAAAGCAATAGAAATTTTGGAAAAGGTCGGACTTTATGAAGAGCATTTTTACAGATACCCTCATCAGTTTTCAGGCGGACAACGTCAGCGAATTGGCATTGCTCGAACCATTGCTCTTGAACCTAAAATTATCATTTGCGACGAATCCGTATCGGCATTGGACATTTCTATTCAGGCTCAAATTCTAAACTTGCTCAACCAACTCAAAGAGCAATACCATTTTAGTTATATATTTATATCGCACGACCTTACGGTAGTGAAATATTTCTGCGATAATATTATTGTACTGAACAAAGGCAAAATCGAGGAAGAAAATGAAGCTGATAGACTTTATGCCAACCCCAAATCAGCCTATACGCAAAGATTAATTGATGCCATTCCGAAAAGTAAATGGTAAATCACAAATATTTATACTTACGACACATCAAAACAAAAGCCAAAAAAATCAGTGTTTCTACGCCCAACATCATAAACATCGCTCCTTCTACAGCAAATAGGCGAATAAAAAATATTGAAAATGGCAAACTGAACAGACCTATATAAATATAAACCTTCGAGAAAGCTCTTTTTTCGACCTCTTTTCCTAAAGCCAAAAGCCCTAATTGCCCCAATACCCCTCCTAAGGCTATCGGAAATATCATTAACATAAAATAAGGCATCAACTCTTGGGCTTGAGCATAATTACTCAAAAAATAACTATGAATAAAATTTTCAAAAACAAAATAAAGTCCATAACCGCTTATAAGCACCCCTAAAACTATGAGTATCACCATTTTGAAAATCTTATTAGCTTTGTTAAAATCGCGTGTTTTGAGTTGCACCAAAAAGGGAAAAACCGCCTGATTTATAGGTCCTAATATCCCAAAACACACCACGCGTACAATACGCTCCATAGCTCCAAATAATCCTACGTGATAACTGCTATAGAAACACCCTAATATCAATGTCAAACTGTTGGTATACAAGGTTGTAGTCGAATTAGATAAAAATATCTGGTACGAATCTTTGATTTCCGACCCAAAATATTTAATTCTGTTCCTTAATTCTAATTGTCTAAAATAATACGGATAATGCCTTCTAATGTATACAAAGGCTAGTATTGATGCTATCAAAAACGACATGGACTGAATAATGATAGCCTTATTGTGGTCTGTAGCCGCTACTACAAAAACAAATATTAAAGGATAAGTAAACACTTTGGAAACGGCATTAATAATACTGAGTGTTTTCATTTTGTTAAGCCCTTGAAACCACCACAAAGGAAAAAAAACATTACTCACAATCATCACAAAAGACAACAGAATTCCCTCTGTATAAATAGCCCATTTTGAAGCCAACAAAACAACTAATAAAGTTATTAATAATGAAATGATTGCCAAAATGCTTTTTACAAAAATGACATTCCAAAAAATTTGTTTTACAAACTGATTATCGTTATGATTTTCGGCTATTTTTTTAGTAGCCGAAATATTAAATCCAAAATCCACAAACAACAATACAATCTGTGAAAATGCAAAAACAAAACTGTATATTCCAAAAGAAACTATCGACAAGGTCTTAATCAAATATGGCAATACCAACATCGGCAGTATATAATTAAGTCCTTGCACCAGATACAAATACATTGTATTTCTGAACAAACCCTTAACTTCTTTTTTAAAATCCATTATATCAATCAATTACGATTTTGAATACCACAAAACAAACAACAAAAGTACAAAATAAATAATATTGCTGTAGTTTATTTTGTGATTTTGTAATTATAATTTAAGATTTTTTATTACTTTTGCCGAAGTTTTCTATTTAAGGGAATTGTGTGCAAATCACAAACTGTCCCCGCAACTGTAAATCACATAGAAAATTGTTCTACATTAAAGAGCCACTGAGGTAATTTTGGGAAGGCTGTAGAGCGTAGTGAAAGTCAGGATACCTTGATAGAAAAATTATAAAAAACTTTCGGTGGAAAAGTGAATTTTATGTTACGGAAAAGTATTTATATTGCATCATTAGCTATTTGTGGGATTGGTTTTTCGCAACAAAAACCGATAGATACTGTGTATGTATCTGACATCAGGCTTTCCAGACTTGATAATCTTCAGAAAAACATTTACGTAACTGATAACAAAACAAAGAACACCACCAATCTTTCCGAAATATTACGATTCCAGACTCCTATACATATTAAAGAGAACGGTCGAGGAATGGTTTCTTCACCTTCATTCAGAGGAACTACAGCCCAACATACCGCCTTTTTGTGGAATGGTATCAATATCAATTCTGTTTTTTTAGGTCAGGGCGACATTAACAATATTGGCATTTTGAGTACCGATCAGATTACTGTCAAACCTGGAGGAAATAGCATTATGTACGGAACAGGAGCTATCGGCGGAAGTATTCACCTGAACGATTTGGTTTCATTTGACGATGGTTTTTCTGGTAATTTGTTTTCAGAATTTGGTTCTTATCAAACCTATAATGCTACCCTAAAATTACAATACAGCACCAAAAAATCATTTGTCAAGTTTTCAACTGCCATACTCTCAAGTGTAAACGATTATGAAGTACCTCAAAAGCGATATATCAACAGAAACGGAATGTATCATTTGCATAACCATTCATTCGTTGCTGCCTATCGTATAAACGATATTCATAATATTGCATTTTATAATTTGTGGAACGATGGTCTGCAACACTTTCCTATCTTCTCAGCCTCACAAACCAAAACCAAATACGAGACACAAGGCTTTAAAGCGATGTTGAATTTGGAAAGTAGATTTGGACAAATAACAAATAATCTCAAGACCGCATTCCTACAAGAGGGATACGATTATTTTGAAAATATTTCAAAGCCCAAATCTAATGGTGCTGTAGCTGACACGTGGCTTGTACGCAACGATTTGTCTTACAGAAACACTTTAATAGATGTTGATTTTCTATCTGAACTCCAACACAATAAAGCTAATGGATACAACTCAGGAATTATTAATCCGAGCAGAAATGTTGGCTATACAGCATTACAGTTAAAAAAACAGATTTCTCCTACATTTTACCTAGAGGGTGCTGTACGCAAAGATTTTGTAGAAGATATTGACAGCCCAATATTGTATTCTGTAGGCTCTAAACTGCAATTATCAAAGTCTTATTCACTTAAACTAAAAGGCTCGAAAAACTTTAGATACCCAACATTTAACGATTTGTATTGGCAACCTGGAGGGAATTTAGACTTGCTACCAGAGACTTCTTATCAACTGGAAATGAGTAATGTATTTCAAAATAAAACTTGGGAATTAGAACTCGTACCTTATTATAACCGAATAATGAATCTAATCCAATGGTTACCTACAAGTGAGGGGTATTGGTCTCCTTTTAACACGCGTGAGGTGGCATCTTATGGATTTGAATTGTACACTCAATATCAAGTTCCGATACGCAACGCGGATTTATTACTCAGAATGATGTACACTTATACACATTCGGAAAATATGGAAACCAAAAGGATGCTTTCGTATGTTCCTGAACATAAGGCTGTAATAAATGTAAGCTATAATCATAAACTGGTAAAGCCATACGTACAATATATGTTTACGGGCTTGGTATATACTTCCACAGACGAAAATATGCAAACAGCCCTTTCTGAATACAACATAGTAAATTTAGGCACTGATATTCAGTTATTTAAAAACTTGAACTTGGGTTTAAAAATCAATAACTTGTTCAATCAGGTATATCAAACCAGTAATTATTACCCACTTCCTTTACGAAATTATGCTATTAATATAAACTTTATAATCTAATTCAAAAATCATGAAAAAAACTAAAATTTTCGCAATGACTTTGGCAATGGTACTTGCCGTAACCTCTTGTAAGGATGATGATAATGTTGTGAATCCTATCAACCCTATCAATCCTGAACCTGCTGGTGCTTTCCAAAACGGAATCATCGTAGCCAACGAAGGTAACTTCGGCACTCCAAATGCAGACGTTAGCTTTATTGATGCTAACCTTGATGGAATTCAGAACAACGTATACACCACTACCAATAATGAAAATTTGGGTGATGTATTACAAAACATCGGATTTACTGACGATGATGCTTTTTTGGTAGCTAATAACTCTAACAGAATAGCCATAGTAGACAGATACACTATGGAATTTAAGTCGGAGATAACTGAAGGTTTGAGCCTACCTCGATATATCACTTTTGCAGGAGATTACGCTTATGTAACCAACTCTTCTTCAAAAACAGTAAGTATCTACAACAAAGACACTTACAACTATATCGAATCTCTAAATATCAACAATACTGTAGAGCGTATTGTAACTTGTGATAGTATTGTATTTGTACAAAATGCTTCTTTCGGTTCAGGAAATAGCCTAACTATGATTAGCACCAACAGCAATCAAGTTAAAGGTTCTATTGATGTTCCTGCAGGTAGCATTGACAGAACTGTATCGTACAACAACAAAGTATATGTGATAGCTAGAACAGACCAAGACTCATACATATACACTTTTGACAGCCTAGGTACGCTTCTAAACACAATCACACTTACTGGTATTCCTAAAGCTAAGAATTTAGACATAGACCAAGATAAATTCTATTTTACTTCTGGAACAGGAGTTTATGCTATGTCTATGACCGATTCTACCGCTCCTACTGCCCCTATATTTAATGTAGAGGATAACAGTTGGAGTACATTCTACGGATTTAACGTTATTGACGGAAAAATATATGTTTCTGACGCTCAAGGATTCACTCAAGGAAGCAAGGTTACAGTATACAACACCTCAGGAGAATTATTAAAAGAATTTACAGCTACTATCGGTGTAAATGCTTTTTATAAAAACTAATACTTAACATACATCAATACTAACTTTTGGATTAGGGATTTCGTTTTTGAAGTCCCTTTTTTATTTCTGAAAAATTAGTTACTTTTGTATTTTAAATATATTTAATATGGAAAATGGAATTTATGCAAAGTTTCACACCTCTAAAGGTGAAATATTGATAAAACTTACTCACGACAAAACTCCTGGTACGGTAGGTAATTTTGTTGCACTGACCGAAGGAAATTTAGAAAACACTTTTCGTCCTCAAGGCAAACCTTATTATGATGGACTTAAATTTCATCGTGTAATAGCTGATTTTATGATTCAAGGAGGATGTCCACTAGGAGTTGGCACTGGCGATCCAGGTTATAAATTCGATGATGAATTTCATCCAGAACTCAAACACGATGCTCCTGGAGTGCTTTCGATGGCAAATTCAGGCAAAAACACCAATGGATCACAATTCTTTATTACACACGTACCTACGCCATGGCTCGATAACAACCACACCGTATTTGGATACGTAGTAAGCGGACAAGAGGTAGTAGACAGTATTGCTCAAGGAGATACTATGGACAAAGTCGAGATTATCCGTCAGGGAGAAGAAGCTCAAAAGTGGAATGCTGTAGAAGCGTTCCGCACCTTCGAAGGAAGTAGAGAAAAACGCCTTGAACAGCAACGTATTGAAAAAGAAAAATTATTACAAAAACTTACCGAAGGTATGCAACAAACCCAGTCAGGACTTTACTACAAAATCCTCGAAAAAGGCAGTGGAGATAAGGCTACCAAAGGCAAAATGGTGTCTGTACATTATACAGGAAGCCTTTCTAATGGTCAAGTATTCGACTCTTCGTACAAACGAAACAGTCCTATCGAATTTACTTTAGGTATTGGTCAAGTAATTGAAGGCTGGGACGAGGGAATATCGCTCCTACAGGTTGGAGACAAAGCCCAATTTGTTATTCCTCCACATCTAGGATACGGAAGCAGAGGAGCAGGTGGTGTAATTCCTCCTGATGCCGTTTTGGTTTTTGACGTGGAACTTAAAGGTGTAAAATAATAAATCAGAGGCTATCCAAGGGGATTGGGTAGCCTCTTTTATGAAAATAATTTTATGAAAAACAAAAAAGAAATTTTTATTGTATTACTAATTATATTAGCTGGAGTACTTTTACCAGAAATCATCAGCAGAAGCAACAAAAAATTACATACTCTTGGCAGTGTACCGAGTTTTTCGTTGATGAATCAAGATAGCCTTATGATTTCTGACCAATCCCTATTGGGGCAAATCTACGTTCTTGAGTTCTTTTTTTCTACCTGCCCTACAATTTGCCCTATTATGAAACAGAATTTAATCGAAATAGAGCAAAAATACCCTAATCACCCAAATATTTCATATTTGTCAATTACTATCAACCCAAAACACGACACGCCTGAAATACTCAAAAAACACGCACAACTTTCAAAAATAACCAATCCTAATTGGTATTTTTTAACCGCTCCTACCAAAGACCCTATCTATAAACTAGCTTCTAAATTTAACATGTACGTAGACGAGAACACCCAAGCTCCTGGAGGATTCGAACATTCTGGACTTTTCGCCTTGATTGATCAAAATGGCAAAATCAGATGCCGTAAAGACAGCAACGGCAACCCTATTCCTTATTATAAAGCCCTAAACTATGCCGACCCAGAAGGCAATATCGAAGACCGAAATGGCAAATACAAACCTGGAGTGGAAGCATTAGTGGAAGATATTCAACAATTACTCAACGAATCTCAATAACTATACGATGATTATCTTTTTAAAGTTATTATACAAATTACTCATCTTATCCTTATCATTTATAGGTATTTACGCCGTATTAGCATTTTTACTTCCGTTTATACAGATAAACTCAAAAAAAACAAAATCTGACCAACAAATTCGTATTTATATCCTAACAAACGGAGTACATACCGATATTGTTTGTCCAATCAAATCTTCTGTAATAGATTGGTCAGATTTTGTTTCGATTAACAACGTCAAAAAAACAGATTTAAACTACCAATATGTGGCCTTTGGCTGGGGCGACAAAGGCTTCTACCTCAATACACCCACTTGGGCCGACCTTACTTTTTCTACCGCCTTTAAAGCAGCTTTTTGGTTAAGCGAATCGGCCATGCACACCACTTTTTACACAGATGTAAAATTAGATGAGAACTGTGTGCAAGTAGATGTCAATTTGGACGACTACCAAACTATGGTCGAACTCATTCAAAATCAATTCAAAAAAGACGCAAACAAGAAACCCTTACTGATACATACCGAGAGTGTTTATGGCAATAACGATGCCTTTTATGAGGCACATGGCACTTATAGTCTGTTTTTCACCTGCAATACTTGGGCAAATTCAATCCTGAAAAAATCGAACCAAAAAGCAGCTCTTTGGACTGCCACCGACAAGGGCATTTTTAAACAATACAAAAACAATTAAATCAAATATGAAAAATAAAATTACTAAAACTAAAATCATATCAGGCTATCTCCTACTCTGTATTTTAGGAATTGGTACTATATTTTTCTTATACAAACAAATCGGAAAGGCGTATCAAAAAGATAACACCTTGGAATTAAACAACAAACAGCTAATTGATTTAAGCAATGCTATAAATAAACTCTACCTCGCCGAAACCTACGACAAAAACTCAAAACACATCAATTCTAACGAACGATTCTCAGAATATTCAAAGCTAATTGACGAAGCTATAGAAAAAATGGAATTACTCAAACAGGAAGGTAATTTGCTAAAGGACATTCGTTTGGATTCAATCTCACTCCTACTCAATCAAAAGAAAATTCATTTTTACAAAATACAACAACTTAACATTCAATATTCTAGCGAATCTAGTTTTACCAATCTAAAGAAAAAACTTAAAAAAACAAGAGATTCCTTAAGACAATCTGCCCAACAAATCAAACCCACATCTTATACCGCCAAGGAACTCAACAGATACCTTTCGTACGTGATTGATGATCGGAAGATTTTGGACTCTCTAAACAAAATACAAGTATCTGATACCGAAATACTTAACTACTCAGACAAAGTAATTTCAAACCTACTATTCAAGGAAGACAAGCTCCGTCGCGAACTGCAAAGCCGAGAATTACAACTCCAGAGTCAAAACAGGGTGCTATCGGCTAAAATACAGATGATTATCAACACTATTGAAAATGAACTGAATCAACAAAACTTTGTATTATTCAAGCAAAAACAACAAAATCTGCAAAAAATCACAGAAATAATGTTTTGGGTAGGCATCTTAGCCATATTGGTAACATTATTTTTTGGCTGGATAATCCTCAAAGACTTAAGCAAACAACAAAAATACCGCGATACACTCGAAAAACTCAATCTTATCAACTCCAATTTGCTCAAAAGCAAAACGATGTTAATGGCAACCGTAAACCACGATATGCAATCGCCACTCAACTCCATACTTGGTTTTTCTAAGCTGATTAAAGACACTAATCTGGATACAGAACAAAAAATGTATATAGAGAATCTGATAGCCTCGGGCGATTATTTGCAAAATTTGGTAAACGACCTAAACGACTTCTCGAAACTAGAGCGTAACAATCTGAAAATAAACCTCTCTAGCTTTATGACAGACGAATTAGTGCTGTCCATTTTTAACACACATCGCAAAACGGCAATTGATAAAGGAATTTTACTTCTGTATGATATTGATTCTAATCTGAATCAAAAAGTAATATCTGACCCTCAACGCGTTAAGCAAATTCTTACCAATCTTGTTACAAATGCCATAAAATTCACTCAAAAAGGATATGTTAAAATTACTGTCCAATTGCTCGATGACAATATAATCTTCGCGGTGGAAGACTCGGGTATCGGTATTGCAACTGATGCTCAACAACTTATCTTTGACGAGTTTACACAGGCTAATGACAGCATAGAACAACAGTTTGGCGGTACTGGGCTTGGATTAAACATTTCCAAACGATTGGCTCATCTGTTAGATGGAAAAATATGGGTCGAAAGTACTTTGGGCAAGGGGTCTATTTTTTACTTACAAATACCTTATATCGAGGACAACCAAACAGAAACTAACACTTTAAATAAATCATATTTATACATTGATAATAAAAAACTTAAAGATAAAAAAATACTCTATGTTGATGATGATAATCAGCAGCTAATTCTGATGGAATTGTTCCTAAAAGATTGCCCTTTCTTATTCACTACGCTTAACAATCCTAACGAGGTTATTGCTGTTTTAGAAAAGGAAAAGTACGACTTATTATTCACAGATATTCAAATGCCGCAAAAAAGTGGATTTGTTTTGATTGAAGAGATTCGAAATCACCACAGTCTAAAAAACATTCCTGTAGTGGCTCTTTCAGGAAAAAAAGATTTGGATACAGATTTCTTTAAAAGTAAAGGATTTACTGATTCGCTAGAAAAACCTACCGATAAATTCAAAATAATTGAAGTTATAACCAAACTACTTGATTTTGAAATGAATATGGAACAACACAAAAAAAATGAAACTTCCGATTCAGACAATCATAAATTATTTAATCTGAATCAACTCAAGCAATTCACTTTTGATGATAACCAAGCTCTAATTAGCATTTTAAACACCTTTATCAGTAGCTATACCAATTATTTAGATGACTTAACACATCTATCAGACAAAGAGAGTGTTAGTTCATTAGCTCACAAAATGATTCCCATGCTAAAACAAGTCGAATCATATCAATTAGTTCCTATTTTAGAAACACTCGAAAATAAGAATTACAACTTAGATGAATTGCCTAAATATAAGGAAAATATAATTGATTTTATCCAACAACTATTAACGGCTTTAAAAAACGAAATAGAGCTTTTGAAAAATTAATTATTATTAGTACGCAAAATATTGTTATTTTTGTAACACAAAACATTCAAATTGAAAAAGTTTTTATTTATAACAAGTTTGTTAGTTACCATGATTGGCTTTGCTCAAACCAATCAAATCGAAATTGTAAATGCTGACAATCTGGAGGCTGATAATCAAGAATATCCAGATGCCAAATTGCTTATTGGAAATATTCAAGTAAAACATAAAGGAGCTTTATTGTATTGTAACAAGGCTTATTTATTTGAAAAATTAAACAAAATAATCGGACTTGGAAATGTGCAAATCGTTCAAGGCGACACACTTTTTCTCAATAGCAAATACATCGAATACGACGGCAATACTCAAGTTACCTTGGCTAGTGGCGAGGTAGTGCTTCACGACCCACAAAGTACCCTCTCTACTTCATCGCTCTATTTTGATCGTAAGTTACAAGAGGCTTACTACAATTCGGGTGCCACAATTATCAATCAAGATAATACACTCAAAAGCGATAAAGGCAATTATTATGCTAACCAGAAATTGTTCAAATTCCACAACAACGTAACCATCGTCAATCCTGAATATACTATAGATACCAATTATCTGGAATACAACACCCTAACAGGAGATGCTTATATTAAAGAAGATACGTATATCCGTAGCGAAGGCAATACTATTTTCACCCAAGAAGGCACTTACAACACCAAAAACAATGAAGCATTTTTGACCAAAAACTCACATATTGTTTATCAAGACAGAACAATTAAGGGCGATAGTATTTACTTTGATAGAAACAAAGGTTTCTCATACATCAAAAACAATGTTTTTATAAACGATACCATCAACAAAACAACTGCTCGTGCTGATTATGGCGAATTTTACAGTCAAAAAGATTCGGTTTATCTATCCAAAAACACATTAATAGCCGTAGAATCTTCTGCCAAAGACACGCTCTACACCAGTGCCGAAAGGATTATCATCACTGGAAAGGCAGGAAACAGAATTACCAAGGCGTATCACAATGTCCGATTTCTGCAAAACCAAATGAGCGGTAAGGCGGACTCTCTTTATTCAAACGAATACGAAGGAATTACCAAACTAATTGGCAAACCTGTACTATGGAACGCTCAAAGCCAAATTACAGGCGATTTGATTCTGCTGATTAACAACACCAAAACCAACAAATTAGATTCTCTAAAAGTGTTAAATAACGTATTTATTATCGAAAAAGACACGTTAGGCATGGGCTACAACCAAGTTAAAGGACAGCATCTTTTGGGACGATTTGCAGACGGAAAATTAGCCGAAGTCGATATTATTCGCAATACAGAGATGATTTATTACGTATATACCGAAAATGAATTGTACGGCATCGACAAGAATATCTCTAGCAAAATCAATCTTACCTTTTTTGATAATAAAATTGAAACAATCACTTTTTTTACCGATGTTAAAGGTGATACGTACCCTGAAGAACAATTGCCCGAAAACGCTAGAATTCTTCGAGGTTTTAAATGGAGAGGCGATGAACAAATCTTTAATATCGAACAAGTTATTGTCCCTTAAAAAATAGTTATTGATGAATGTTTTTGACCTAATTCTGACCGACAAAGAACAGATTGATATCAATGATATTTTTCTAAAAAAAGAAAGCAAAGAAGCTATCCATCAGCTCATCAAAGAACATAAATACATACAGCAACTCAACCAGTATGGGCTTCCTGTTAGCAATAAAGTTATTCTTTATGGTGATTCGGGGTGTGGTAAAACAATGACCGCCAAAGCCATCGCTCAAGCTCTAGGGAAAGAAATTATTATTGTGAATTTGAGCAATATCATCAATTCAAGAATTGGAGAAACTTCACAAAACATAAAACAACTTTTTGACAAAGCAAAACGCGAGAAAGCAGTACTTTTTCTTGACGAATTTGATCAAATCGGAAAAGCCCGAATTTATGACGACAATGATGTAGGCGAAATGAAACGCTTGGTCAATTCCGTAATACAACTCATTGATTATCTACCAATTGACTCTCTGTTAATTGTAGCTACCAATCACATCAATATTATAGATTCAGCTCTGATACGCAGGTTTCAAATTCGGGTGGAATATCTACTTCCCAATAACGACACTTTAGACGCTTATTATAATCGTATTGCAAGTTCTTTTCCTGAGAATTTGTGTACAATAGAACGCAAGTACAACATTTCTTTTGCTGAAGCTAAAGACCACATGCTTACTCTTATCAAAAATAATCTTATCCAAAAATTAGAAGAAAACAACCTATGAAACAATTGATTTTAAACAACCTAGACCTTATAAATCAGCGTATCAAAAAAGCCTGTGAAAACTGTGGCAGAAACCCTCAAGAAGTAAAACTATTGTTGGCTACCAAAACTGTAGCTCCTGATATTATCAAAATCGCTCTTGAAAACGGAAGTACCCTCATAGGCGAAAACAAAGTGCAGGAAGTAAAACTAAAATACGATGAGCTGAAAGCGATTCCTCATCAAAATCATTTTATAGGTCATCTACAAACCAATAAAATTAAAGACTTGCTTAAGTGTAATATTTCGTGTATCCAGTCGGTAGACCGTATGGATTTGGCAGAAAAAATTCAATCAAAACTAGAACAAGAGAACAAAACCTTAGATATATTGATACAAGTGAACACCTCTGGCGAAATCAGCAAGTATGGGGTAGCTCCTACTGAAGCTATCGATTTAATAAAAAAAATCAGTAAGCTCGACCGACTAAACATCAAAGGCCTGATGACTATCGGAGCTTTGAGCGATAATCAACTTGTTGTGCGTAACTGCTTTAGGTTATTAATGAATATCAAAAAAGAGGTTGAACAACTACAACTACCCTCTGTAGAAATGAAAGAATTATCGATGGGAATGAGTTCCGATTTAGAATTAGCCATAGCCGAAGGAGCTACAATTATTAGAGTAGGCAGTGCTGTATTTGGAAATAGAGTATATAATTAGGGCTAAACCTTACAAAGTGGAAAAATAGGACTTTACATTTATGGCAATGTGATGAAAAATGCCAAGCAAAACAAAAAAGGCTATCACTTTTGGTGATAACCTCTTATAACTTCACTTGAAAAAAGGAATTTTAACTGTGGGCGATGAGGGATTCGAACCCCCGACCCCCTCGGTGTAAACGAGGTGCTCTGAACCAGCTGAGCTAATCGCCCTAACAAACCATCACAATACCAATGATTGCAACACAAACAATAAAAACAAAAAAATCTTACCAAAATAAGACTGTGGGCGATGAGGGATTCGAACCCCCGACCCCCTCGGTGTAAACGAGGTGCTCTGAACCAGCTGAGCTAATCGCCCTTATTTTTCGTTTGCAAAGATACGCATATTTCAATATCCTCCAAATTTTTTTTACACATTTTTTTCAAAAAAAGCTCTTTTTATTCATAACAAACTCACTTACAACATATTATTAATCAAAAAAAAATATTCCAAAGATTTGTAATGATATTTAAAAGCTAAATTTTATCTTTGCAAAACTAAACTAATCATAATTAATACATCATGAAAATTTCATACAATTGGTTAAAACAGTTTATCAAAACCTCTAAAACCCCTAATGAACTCAGTGTACTCCTCACCGATTTAGGACTGGAAGTAGAAGGAATCGAAGAGTTCGAGTCTGTCAAAGGAGGGTTAAAAGGTATGGTTGTGGGTGAGGTTCTTTCCGTTTCAAAACATCCTAACGCTGATAAACTCAATATAGCCATTGTAGAATTGGGACTTGAAGCTCCTTTGCAAATTGTTTGTGGAGCCCCTAACATAGCAGCTGGTCAGAAGGTGGCTGTGGCTACTATAGGAACTACTTTGTACGATAAAGACGATAACAAATTTCAAATAAAGAAAGGTAAAATTCGCGGTGAAGATAGCTATGGAATGATTTGCTCTGAAGCAGAATTGAAGCTAGGCAACAATAATAATGGTATTATGGTGCTTGACAATAATGCCAAGCCTGGTACTCCCCTTGCAGAATTGTTCAATATTGAAAATGATGCTGTGTTTGAAATCGGACTTACTCCAAACAGAGCTGATGCTATGAGTCATTGGGGTGTAGCTCGTGATATTAAGGCTGGTTTACAACATTTAGGTATTTCGGCAGAACTCATAACTCCATCGGTTAGTAACTACAAAATAGATAACCACCTGTTTAAAATGGCCATTGACGTAAAGGACTCTAAATTATGTCCTCGATATTGCGGTGTTACGATGAACGGAATCACCGTAAAAGAATCGCCACAATGGTTACAAAACAGACTTAAAGCCATAGGCATTACCCCAAAAAATAACGTTGTAGATATTACCAACTATGTTATGCACGATATTGGTCAGCCTCTACACGCCTTTGATGCTGTAAAAATCAAAGGACAAAATGTAATTGTTAAAACGGCTACCGAGGGCGATAAGCTAACCACCCTTGATGGAATAGAACGCGTTCTTTCTGCTGAAGATTTGTGTATTTATAATAAAGAAAAACCAATGGCAATAGCAGGTGTTATGGGCGGATTGGATTCTGGAGTATCCGAAAACACCACATCTATATTTATAGAAAGTGCTTATTTTGACCCTGTTAGCGTTCGAAAATCAGCTAAAAGACACGCTATTAACTCCGATGCTTCGTTTAGATACGAAAGAGGAATTGACCCTGAAATTACAGAATACGCTCTCAAACGTGCAGTCATCTTAATTAAAGAACTTGCAGGTGGAGAGGTTACCTCCGAAATTACAGATTATTACCCTAAAAAATTCAATGATGCTACAGTATTTCTTAATTACGAAACACTCAACAAAATTGTAGGAATCACTATTCCGCCCGATATAATCAAAAACATACTTACTTCACTTAAAATCAAAATTATAAGCGTATCAAATGTAGGTTTGGGCTTGAGTATTCCGCCTTATAGGGTTGATATTTTACGAGAAATTGACGTTATTGAAGAAATTCTTCGAATTTATGGATATAACAACATTGGTTTTGACAAAAAACTAAATGCCACCATAGCAAACACCTCTAGAACAGACCAATACAAAATCCAAAACATCTGTTCCAAACTTTTGGTTTCAAATGGATTTTTTGAAATTATGAACAACTCGCTCACCACTCCTACTTACAATGAACTAATCGAATCTATTGACAATAACAACAATGTTGAAATTATCAATCCATTGAGTAGTGAGCTTTCGATAATGAGACAATCTATGCTTTTTGGTGGATTGGAATCTATTTCTTATAATATCAACAGACGTAAAAACAATTTGAAATTTTTTGAATTTGGCAAAACTTACCTCAAAAAAGATTCTCAATATATTGAAAATAAACATTTAACCCTATTTTTGACAGGAAATAACGCTCCTGAAAGTTGGATTAGCAATAATCAGAAGTTCTCGTTTTTTGACTTAAAATCTTATACCGAACTCATATTATTGCGTTTGGGCATTAATAACTTTTCTTTACAAAGTACAACATCAGCACTGTTTTCAGAAGGATTGGATATTATCAAAGAGGAGAAAATATTAGTAAGCCTTGGAATTGTCAAAAAATCTATCCTCAAACATTTTGACATCAAACAAGAGGTGTTATTTGCTGATTTTGAATGGGATAATTATATCGAATTTATAGAAGATACCATCAAATTTAGAGAAATTCCAAAATTCCCTGAAGTTCGTCGAGATTTGGCACTATTGCTTGACACAAAGGTTCGATTCGATGATTTGCAAAAAGTTACTTTGGCTACCAATCCAAAACTAATCAAAAAGGTGGACTTATTCGATGTGTATCAGGGCGATAAATTACCTGAGAACAAGAAGTCTTATGCTTTGAGTTTGATTTTGCAAGATGATGACAAAACGCTTACTGATGATAAAATAGACCAAACTATCAAACGTGTGGTAGAGGCTTTAGCTACTAATTTTGATGCTGTACTCAGATAATGGTACGCAATTTGTTATATTACTAACAAAGAACAAAATTATGGAACATACAATTGCAAATCAGTCCATTAAAACCAAACGGCTCATTCAGAGTATCGTGCTAGATTTGATTGGAATGCTCTCGTTTATTGTGCCATTCGTAGGGGAAGGTTTTGACGTAATTTGGTCGCCCATTGCTGCATTCTTACTAAACAGAATGTACAAGGGAAACGTTGGAAAAATAGGAGGTATTTTGGTTTTTATTGAAGAATTAATACCTGGATTGGACATCATTCCTACCTTTACGCTTACTTGGATTTACACCTATTATCTAAACAAAAAACATTAATACATTTTAACCTATTGTATTTGATTATTTTATGATTATTTTTGATTACGAAACCAACTTTGAACTACCTCAAAAAGAGGAAAATTATACCCATTGGATTGAAAAGATTATTGTATCCGAAAGCAAAGAATTGGGAGAAATTAATTATATTTTTTGTGATGATGAATATCTTCATAAAATAAACATCGAATATCTTGACCATGACACACTCACCGATATTATCACATTCGACTACACGCAAGATGATATAATATCTGGTGATATACTTATCTCGACCGAAAGGGTTATGGATAATGCCAACGATTTTAAAGTATCTTTTGAGGAAGAACTATTAAGAGTTATGTCTCATGGAATATTGCATCTGTGCGGATATAAGGACAAAACAGAAGATGAAAGTAATCTGATGAGACAAAAAGAAAATGAAAAGATGGCTTGGTTCTGAGCCTAAAAAGCTTAAATCTTTTGATTTTATTTTTATTCTTTCTTCAAAAAGGGTATCTTTGTAGATAGAATACTCGGTTTAATAATCTGTAATATAATTTTAATTTTTTATACTTATGATACGTAGAATTTCTTTTTTGTTTTCGCTTGTGTTAGGTTTAGCATTGTTATCAACAGGGTGTAAAAAAGACGACAACCCAACATCTCCTATAGTAGGAATTTGGAAAGTTTATGCTTATGATGGCGTGTTGGTTACCGATCCTTGCGAAATGCAAAGTACAGTTCAGTTCAATGCCGATAATACAGGAATGGCTATTGAAAAAGATTTGGAGGAAAACAACGATTGTACAACTACTGTAATCAGTTTTAAATACTCTTATTCTAACAATAAATTGGTTGTAACCTCTTTAAATACAGGAGATGTTACTAATGTAGACGTAATGATAAACAACAATACTTTAACGCTTTCAAATGGAGAAGGTGGTGTTATCATCTATAAGAGATAATCCATTTTTTACAAAAATATAAGCCACAAATTCAAAAAAGAATCTGTGGCTTTTTTATTAAATTTAGTCATCGAACTTGTCTTGATTTTACTTACAATTTCCTAAATCTTAAAACAATTTCAATACCTTTGGCTATGTTTAAAACTTTTTCAAATCAAAAATCATACAGAAATTGACCATAATAAGAAATTCCCGCTTTAAACCCAATTATACTAACAAACGTAAACTATCCGCTGAAGAAGGAAATTGTATTTCTGACCTCATCACCTGTAATTTTACCACCGAAACGGACGGAAACCAACCCCAAATTCCACCCAATCGGCACGGAAACCGTTAGTTTTCAAGCCCAATTGCAAATAGGTTCTCTTACCCAAATCGTAACGGAGGGCAGGACGCAAAAAATAAAAAGGCTTGGTTGGGTTCGGTTGTAAATACGCCCCAAAATGAGCCAAAATCGTAAAGCGATAAAACATAAAATCATATCCCGCGTGAGCCGCTAAATGCCTTGTTTTGTTCGGGTTATTTGGAAATTCTTCTTTCAGACTTCCGTCGTAAAAATAATCCAAACCTGCAGTAAGTCCGTGAGCGTTGTTGATTTTGTACTGATATTCAGCAAGTCCTGTGAAAACAAAATAACGCGTTTTTGTTCCTTTGGTTTTATCGGTTTGCACCGAACTCAACGCCGCATATACATTTATCGAATGTGGATTTTCTTCCTTGTAATTGGTTTCTTTTTTAGAACGTAAATACCTGACAGGCAACAAATTAGCATTTGAATACAAATCGGCGTTTG
Organism: Bacteroidota bacterium; assembly: GCA_030528745.1. Lineage (GTDB taxonomy): Bacteria > Bacteroidota > Bacteroidia > Flavobacteriales > Flavobacteriaceae > Flavobacterium. The sequence continues at coordinate 11,823 of JAUMYH010000017.1, read as the reverse complement.
CTTTACCTTGGTCGGCATTGTAGTTGTACTTCATTCCCAATTGTAAACCAATCATATCCAGTCCTTTATTAGGCATGAAAGAACGTCCGTTGCTAAAATGCGTAAACTCTAAAGCATATTCAAAATCAATTTCACGATTGACTTTGTAATTAAATCCGAACCGAAAACTAGCGTAAACCGCCATTTTTGCTCCGATGGCATCGTTAGCCGCGTTTTTTTCGGCGTGGTAAGGCATTAAATTGTAAGTCAGTCCAAGCGAGGGTTCTATGCTGAAAATGTTGCGTTTACGGTCGTCCGTAAGTGGAAAACTAATAAAACCGAACACCGCCCCTGGCATACCAAAGGTTTCGGGGTCGCCCAAAAATCCTGACGAAATACCAATTCCATAACTCGGATAGCCGTAATACTTCGCCCAAGCCTCTTTATCAGTGGTTTGCCAGCCTTTTCGCACCTCAAAAGCTCCGTAGCCCGACTTCATTAAGGATTTGAGTTCCTGATTGCCCGAATAAGCGTGAACCCCTGAACTACTGCGTATTACGATATAACGATACCGCTGATTGTCTAGCGAAACATCTTGTGCCAAGGCAGTTACTGAAAATACTAAAAATATTCCTAAAAAGATTTTAAAAATATTTTTGGAAGAAGTCATAATTTTCTACTCTTATATAAATAATTGGTTTGTATTTTTAGAAGGCAAAAATAAATTATTTTGAACAATTATTTGTTAATGAGATAATAAAAATTATCTCTGAGATTGTACAGTTTTTTTAAACAAAAAAACTACCCTAAAAAATTGCACTTATTAATGGAAGTTAAGCCATATTTTTTACAGTCACCAGCGGTCGATAAACTGCCTGATTCAATCTCTTTTACAACATTGAGTTTATAATCTCGTTGAGTGCGTTTTACATATTTATCCATAATAACGATTTTTTTGTATCGCTATTTCAAAATAAGACAATATTTTAAAAATGAATAATAGCTTTTTTTGTAAAATGTAGTGTATATTTTTTTATCAAAAACAAAAGAAGCTGACCTTTTCGGACAGCTTCTTTGAAATGAAATACTTATGAAAAAATTGATTATTCTCCTTTTTCCATTTTTTGTTTTAACTCTGCCAAAGCATCAATATCACCCAAAGTAGTTCTTTCAATGGTGTTGTTTGATGACACTGTTTCAGATTCTCTTACAGCCTTTTCTTCTTCCTCACGGAAAATAGCTGTATGCGAAGCTACTACTCTTTTAAACTCCTTGTTAAACTCAATGATTTTAAAGTCAGCAACATCTCCTTTTTTGAGTTTTTTACCATCTTCTTTTTCTAAATGACGAGCAGGAACAAAAGCCACTACATCTTCGTTAAATTCGATTGTAGCTCCTTTATCTACAGACTCTGCTATTTTACCAGAATGTATTGTACCTACTGCAAACTCAACCTCATATTTATCCCAAGGATTTTCAGTAGTTTGTTTATGTCCTAATGACAATTTACGTCCTTCTACATCTAACTCTAATACCACAACATCTAATTTGCTACCTATGCTAACAAACTCTGATGGATGTTTGATTTTTTTAGTCCAAGACAAATCAGAGATATAAATAAGACCATCTACACCCTCTTCAAGCTCTACAAAGATACCAAAATTAGTAAAGTTACGAACAGTACCTACGTGTTTAGAACCTACTGGATATTTAGCTGCAATATCAGCCCAAGGATCTTTAGTCAATTGTTTGATACCCAATGACATTTTACGCTCTTCTCTATCTAAAGTAAGAATCACTGCTTCAACCTCATCACCTACCTTCACAAAATCTTGAGCACTTCTTAAATGTGTAGACCACGACATTTCAGATACGTGAATAAGCCCCTCTACTCCTTCTGATACTTCGATAAAAGCTCCATAATCTGCCAATACCACTACCTTACCTTTTACTTTATCTCCAACATTCAAGTTTGCATCTAAAGCATCCCAAGGATGAGCATTAAGCTGTTTTAAACCTAACTGAATTCTTGATTTATCCTCGTCAAAATCAAGAATTACAACGTTTAATTTCTGATCCAATTCAATTACCTCATTCGGATGATTGATTCTTGACCAAGAAAGATCTGTGATATGAATCAATCCATCTACACCTCCCAAATCAATGAACACACCATACGAAGTGATATTTTTAACTACACCTTCTAATACTTGACCTTTCTCTAATTGACCAATAATTTCCTTCTTTTGCTCTTCAATATCAGCCTCAATAAGTGCCTTGTGCGATACAACTACGTTTTTAAACTCATGATTGATTTTAACCACTTTGAATTCCATAGTTTTGTTCACGTACTGATCGTAATCACGGATTGGCTTAACATCAATTTGCGAACCCGGAAGGAATGCCTCGATACCGAATACATCTACAATCATACCTCCTTTAGTTCTAGCCTTTACAAATCCGTTTACAATTTCGCCCGATTCGTTAGCAGCAATAACTCTATCCCAAGCCTTAATTACTCTAGCTTTGCGGTGCGACAATACAAGTTGCCCTGTCTTATCTTCTCTAATATCTACTAATACTTCTACCTTATCACCTACTTTTAGATTTGGATTGTATCTGAATTCGTTTAGTGAAATAACTCCTTCAGATTTAGCGTTAATATCAACGATAGCATCTCTATCAGTGATACGTACCACCACTCCTTCTACCACTTCCTCGTCTTCAGTAGAAACAAAGGTTTTGTCAATTAAAGTTTCAAATTCTTTAAGATTGTTAGCATCTACTACATCAATCCCTTCTTGATAATTTTCCCAATTAAAGTTTTTCAAAAACTCTTCTGGTGTTTGTGTTTGTTCAGACATAGCTGATAATTTTTTAACCTAACTTCCTATCAATTTCTCTTAAACAGTAACAGAAAATTAGTTTTTTAAAATTAATAAATTTGACATTCAATCTTTTTCGAGAAATTTTAACCATTAAAAAGATTTGGCAAATATACAACTATATTTTATATATACAAAACGCTGTTTTAATTTCGATTATGAACATTTTTTTTAACAATCTTTTCTTGGATTCCGTAAAATATCACAAACAATACAGGTGTTACTATCAATCCTAATACGGTTCCGATAAACAATCCTGACACGGCTCCTGTAGCCACCGAACGGCTTCCTGCTGCTCCCACCCCTCCTGCAAAAACAAGCGGTAGTAGCCCTATAATAAATGCGAAAGAAGTCATCAATATTGGACGAAGACGAGCCATAGCTGCATTAATTGCCGAACGCGAAAGCCCCTCACCTTGGTTACGCCTTTGAGCAGCAAATTCCACTATTAATATGGCATTTTTGGCTAACAAACCAACAAGCATAATCAACGAAATCTGAAAGTAAATATTATTTTCCAGCCCAAAAAGCCATTGCCCTAAATACGCCCCCATAATTCCGAAAGGCAATGAAAACAGTACCGCCATAGGCAACAGATAACTCTCGTACTGAGCCGAAAGGATAAAATAAGTAAATATAAGCGACAAGATAAAAATAATAACCGTCTGTGAACCTGCATTTTGTTCCTCACGCGTCATTCCCGTATAATCTAATCCGTAATTAGCACCCAATGTTTCTGCTGCCACTTCTTCCACCGCTTTGATAGCATCTCCTGTAGAATACCCCTCAGCATTTGACCCTGTCAGACTTACCGAGGTAAATAAATTATATCTATTAATACTCTGAGGTCCGAAAACACGTTTTAGATTTACAAACTGTGATACGGGAGCCATTTTTCCAGAAATTGTTTTAACCATCAAATTATCAATACTTTGCAAATCTTTTCTATCTTCTGGCAACGACTGAATCATCACCCTAAATTGTTTCCCATATTTGGTAAAATCCGTTGCATACAAACCTCCTACATAATTTTGTAAAACTGACAAAATACCACTTACTGTAACCCCAGATTGTGCAGCTCTTTCCACATTGATTGAAAGTTCGTATTGTGGATAATTCACGTTAAATGAAGTCTGAACAAACTGAATTTCTGGACGTTTATTCAACTCCTGCAAAAATCGTTGTGTAGTAGCGTTCAGTTCGGACATTTCACCACCTAACTTATCCAAAAGCACCATCGAAAAACCTGAGTTCATTCCAAAACCTGAAATCGCTGGTGGTTGAAAAAATATTACTTTGGCATCAGCAATATCGCTCACCGATGCAAACGCCTTTCCTACAATTGATTGGATGTTTTGAGTAGGATCAGCATTTCTGTCGGCAATAGGTTTCAATCGAACAAAACTAAAGGCATAATTACTTCCTGCTCCAGAAATTATACTTCTTCCTCGCACCATAGTTACTTTGTCCACCCCCTCAATTTTTCGCAATCGATCCTGCACTTGTTCTGCTACTGCCGAGGTTCGCTCCATAGAAGCTCCAGGAATCATCTCTATATTTGCAAAGAAAAAACCTGTATCTTCGTTTGGAATAAATCCTTTTTTCATTTCGTTATTTGACCAAAAAAGCACTCCTCCTACTACTACAAACAAGAGTAATGTTATCCATTTATGTCTTAAAAAGAAGGTAAAAGCCTTGCCGTAACGAAGCGTTGCCGCCTCAAAAGCGATGTTAAATTTATAAAAAAACTTTCCGATAAAAGATTTTTGTTCATACAATTTATCCTGATGAGGTTTTAAAAATAAAGCACACAAAACTGGACTCAACGTAAGGGCATTGACCGCTGAAATAACAATAGAGATAATCAAGGTAATTCCAAATTGTTTATAAAAAACACCTGTACTTCCTGTTATGAATGTAACAGGAACAAACACCGCAGCCATTACCAAGGTTACCGAAATAATAGCCCCTGTAATCTCGTGCATAGCATCTATTGTAGCCGATTTGACCGACTGCTTGGTCTGTTCCATCTTGGCGTGAACCGCCTCCACCACAATAATAGCATCATCAACCACAATTCCGATAGCAAGTACCAACGCAAAGAGCGTAAGCATATTAATCGAATACCCCAACAAATTTAGAAAAAAGAACGTTCCTATAATTGATACAGGTACTGCTATGGCTGGAATAAGCGTAGAACGAAAATCTTGCAGAAAAACATACACAACTATAAACACCAATACAAAAGCCTCTAACAGGGTCATCATTACCTTATCTATTGAGGCATCAAGCAATTCGTTGGAGTCCATATTATAGTAATATTTTATTCCCTCTGGAAAAGAAGATTCGTTCTCTTTTAGATATTTTTTTATATCATTAATAATATTTCGCGAATTTGACCCTGGAGTCTGAAACACAGCCATCGCAATAGCAGGAGAGTCATTTATCTCGGCAAATCCAGCATAAGACAATGAGCCTAACTCGATGTCGGCCACATCTTTAAGACGTAATATCCTGCCTCCGTCCAAAGCCTTTATCACTATGTTTTCGTACTCTTCAACCTCATTGTACTTTCCTTTATAACGAATCACATATTCGTAACTGCCGCCCGAATTTTGCCCCAAAGTACCTGCCGCAGCTTCTCGACTCTGATCATTAATTGCCATTGAAACCTCCGAAGGATTCAGTCCGTAAGCAGCCATCTTCTCGGGTTTGAGCCAGATACGCATCGAATAATCCTTAGCTCCAAAAACATTAGCATCTCCCACTCCATTTATCCTTTTTAAAGCAGGTATAATGTTTATATTCATAAAATTCTGCACAAACACAGCGTCTAATTTGGGATTCTCGGAATAAAACGAAATAAACATCAATGCCCCTGTATTTTGTTTTTGAGTAATCACTCCTGAACGCACTACCTCATTGGGCAAAATCGAATTAGCTCGAGCCACACGATTCTGAACATTGACCACCGCAATATCAGGATTAGTCCCTTGTTTAAAAAACACATTTATAGTTGCCGCACCATTATTGGTTGCTGTAGAAGTGATATAATCCATATTTTCCACTCCATTGATTTGCTCCTCAAGCGGAATTACCACCGACTTCATTACCGTTTCGGCATTTGCTCCTGTGTAGTTGGCCGACACAGAAACTGTAACTGGAGCAATATCAGGATATTGTGAAATAGGCAACACCGAAATACCCAATATTCCAAGAATGACAATCATAATGGAAATCACAGTCGAAAATACAGGTCTATCTATAAAATACTTTACCATAAATCTAATTTTACTTCTAAAAAACGCAAATATATCAATTTGTTTAATACACACAAAACTAACTAAACAAAATTATTTCATCTCAATTTGATAATAAATTCACTGAATTGATTTATGGCATCTTTTTTGTAATACTTCCGAAAAATTTAACCTGAAAAAATGAAAAAATTTCTTTTGGTAGTAACAACCATTACCATATTTGCTTCGTGCAAAAACACTTCGCAAAACACAAACCCTTCGCTCAACGACACTTCTTTAAACAATGAAATGATTGACGATGGACACACCGCCGAAAATTCACTCGATTGGGCAGGTACTTACAAAGGCATTATTCCTGCGGCAAGTAGCTCTGGCATTGATGTTACACTAGTCCGCTCCGAAAACAAAACTTATCACAAAACAGATGTTTATCTAGATGAGAAGGACAATGCCTTTACCGAAAAAGGCTCTTTTGTTCTTTCAAAAGACGGAAATACAATTATCCTAACAGACGAAGACGGAAATCAACAACAATACAAAGTCAGAGAAGGAAGTATCGTTTTTTTGGATAAAGATGGACAAGAAATAACAGACGAACTAGCCAAAAATTACGTTTTAACGAAAACTCCATAGTCCTCGTACTTAAAAATCTTCGAAAAGCTATCCGAAATGGGTAGCTTTTTATATTTGTATATTGCTCCGTAAAAGTCTCTTTTTTTACTTCGTTCCGATAGTGCCTTTTAGATTTTTTTCAAAAAAAAAACACAAAAAAACATCACTTATCCATAACAAAATTCCCTCACCCCTCCACTTTGACACATTTGTGTCAAACAACCGATTGAAACTTTATCTATCTTTGCATCGTCAAATTCACAGATAAATATTTTGATTATGCGAGTTTTAAAATACCTTTTGGGAACAGGTTTTGTTCTTTCGGCGGCAGTGGCTCAGGGGCAGATTACCCTCTCGGAATCGATGCAACACGCCATTCGCTCGGCAAAACAAAAAAGCGAGTCCCTAAAAAACAAACAAATAGAAATTAAAAAACTACAATTACAACAAAAGGAAGTCCGTGACAAAAGACTGCCCAACCTCAACATCAAAGGAGGTTATGTGTTTGTAGATAGCAAAAGTTCTATCGACATTGAACCTGTACAAACGCCTATCTTGGGGCTTCCGCTCTTTACTGGAGAGCAAAATTCTACCTTTCAGACTCATACGGCTTTTGCTGGGGTCAATGCTCAAGTGGTGCTTTTCAGCGGTATGCAAATTCCTTACGCTCAAAAGGCTTTGGAACAAAAACGCATCGGTACGGAATACCTCAACGAAACCGCTACCGATGATCTTGTGCAGGAAGTCATCGTGAGTTTTGACCAAATTCAGGTGCTAAATGCCGTTCAATCGCTCATCAACGAGAGTCAAAAACGATTGGAAGTAGAGGAAAAACGCGTACAACGAAGCATCGAAGAAGGCTTTGCCATTCCGCTGGACAAGGACAAAATCAGACTGGCACAGTTAGAATTGCAGTCCAAACAAGTGGAATTGGACGGTAGTCAACGCCTCATTCGCAAGAAAATTGTCTATCTTACAGGACTTTCCGAAGCAGAAATAGAGCAAGTGGCAAACGATTTTCAGCCGTTTATTTTGGCAGAGGAAAATACCAACATCGAAGAAAAATCGCAAGTAAAAGCCCTTACAGCCTTTATGAACGCTCAAGATTTTTTACTTAAAAAAGAAAAAAGTACACTTTTGCCACAAGTGGTGCTTATGGGGGGCTTACGCTACACCAATTTTTTTGATGCCAAACTTCCTATTGGCGGTTCGCATCTACAACTCAATCACGCTACCTTTTTCCCTACCACTTATGTAGGCGTTGGAGTCAATTGGAAAATTTTCAACGGAAATGAACGCAGTCATAAAATGAAACAGGTAAAAATGGATATGGAAATTCTGAAAAACACCCTTTCGGATACCAAACAAAAACTGGAACTCCTGCTTCATAAAAACAGCGAAAATTACAGAGTAGCCAACGAAAAACTCAAACTCAACCAACAGAAAGTACAAGTAGCACAAAACAATCTGAACATCGCCATAAAGCAGTTCAAAGAAGGATTGATAGACATTTCCGAACGCCTACAGATAGAAAATGATTATCATAAAGTAATGATAGAACAAGCCCAAGGCATTCAACAACAACGACAAGCCGCTTTGGAATTGGCAAAAGTTCAAGGCAAACTTCAGTATATTAATTAATGAGTAATTGAACAATCGACAACTAGCTTTTAGTTAAAAATAAAACACACAGATTAAATTTAGACGCCATGAAAAAGATAGTAAAATTCATTCCCATCGTAATCATCATTGCACTGGTAATTACGGCAATTATTTTTTCAAGTAAAAAAACCGAAGACTATTGGCAAGGACAAGCCGAAGCTAAACAAATCAGCGTAGCTCCGAAAATTCCTGGTCGTGTAGAGAAAATTTACATCAAGGAAGGACAAAACATCGAAAAAGGCGATTTGCTTCTGACCATCGAAACCCCTGAAATCAACGCCAAACTCGAACAAGCTGGAGCTGTACAAAACGCCGCTCAAGCCCAACTGGCAAAGGCAAATGCAGGAGCGAGAAGTCAGCAAATACAAGCCGCATACAGCGTATGGCAACAGGCACAAACGGCTGCAGATTTTGCCAAAACCACTTTCGGACGCGTAGAAAATCTTTACAAAGACGAACTAATTTCGGCTCAAAAAAGAGACGAAGCCTACACCAAATACCAAGCCGCAGTACAACAGGCAAATGCCGCTAAGGCTCAATACGACCTCGCTTTGGCAGGAGCTCAGCAGGAAGATAAATTGGCAGCTCAAGCCTTAGTACAACAAGCTCAAGGAGCGGTACACGAGGTGCAATCATACAAAAAAGAGGCAAACCTTTACGCACCTTCATCGGCTGAGGTTCACAAAATCATTCCCAACGAGGGCGAATTGGTCAATACGGGCTATCCTGTGATTACTTTGGTAGATTTGTCTGATGTTTGGGTGGTGCTCAACATTCGCGAGGATATGATGGAGCATTTTCAAAAAGGAGCAAAAATCAAAGCCAAAGTTCCTGCACTGGGCAACAAAGAAATAGAATTGGAAGTACGCCACATTGCCGCAATGGCAGATTTTGCTACTTGGACAGCCACCAAAGCACAAGGCGATTTTGACCGTAAAACCTTTGAAATCAAAGCCTACCCTACACAGCCTACCAGCGGACTACGCCCAGGAATGTCGGTATTGGTAAAGAAATAAATAATGTACACGATTTAATTAATAGGATTGAATCGGAATAAAAAGTAACTTTGTTTTTATTTAAACAACAAGAAAATCAGTGAGCAAAAAAACAACATTCATCGACCTCTTTGCAGGGATTGGAGGTTTCCACTTGGCAATGCACAAATTGGGTGCAAAGTGTGTATTTGCCAGTGAAATAGATAATCACGCACGGAAAACTTATGAAACGAATTTCTCTAAAATAGAGCCTGAATTGTTTGAAAACAAATGCTTCAATTCAGACATCAGAAATATAAATTATAGCGAAATTCCTGATTTTGATATTCTCTGTGCGGGTTTTCCGTGTCAGCCGTTCAGTCAAGCTGGATTGAAAAGAGGTTTTGAAGATTTGCACAATTCCGAACGAGGAAATTTGTTTTTTTACATCGCTGAAATCTTGCAAGAAAAGAAACCAAAAGCCTTTTTTTTAGAAAATGTACAAGGCTTATTAAAGCACGACAATGGAAAAACTTTTCAAGTCATTCGGCATATTTTAGAAGAAGAATTAGGCTACTCATTCTATTATAAAGTGGTCAAAGCCAGTGATTATGGTTTGCCACAACATCGTCCGAGGCTTTTTATGGTTGGCTTTCGAGATGAGGAGGTGATGAAAGGATTTCATTTTCCGCCATCGAAACCCTTAAATTATACCCTAAATGATATTTTTCAAGGAAATTGCGACAGAGAAATCGGCTATACGCTGCGTGTGGGCGGACGAGGTTCAGGCATTGACGATAGAAGAAATTGGGAATTTTACCGCGTAGACGGACAAGTAAAACGTATTTCGGTAAAAGAGGGAAAAAAACTGCAAGGCTTTCCTGATGATTTTGAATTTCCAGTGTCAGAAACCCAGGCAATGAAGCAGTTAGGCAATAGCGTGGCGGTAGATGCCGTATATGAAGTTGCCAAAAATCTAATCGATTATCTTTCTATTTTAGACAAAAATAAAACCGAAATGAAGCAAACCAAAAATAAAGGCGAATGGTCAGAACTTTTGGTGTTCCTTAAATGTATTTACCAACAAAAAATTAATTTTGGAAATGCAGATATGGAAGCTACGCCCATTCATTTAGATATAAAAAAAGTTTTTAATCAAAACGATACCAAAGAGTTTATCATTTCCAATCAATCCAAAGTGATTATCCGCGATAAAGAAAATTCATCAGAAAAAGAAGTTGATTTACAGACCTTTTTAGATGAAAACATATTATCTATCATTCAAAATAAAATCGTAAATGGAAAAAATACTTTTGATATTGACGAGTTTAAAGTCGTTCAAAATCAATTGGGAATTGACATCGTTAAAGGTGGAAATAGCAATCAAAAATCCGATATACGGCTTGGATTTGACCACAATGGAATATATTACGACAATCAAGGTTTTGGCATAAAATCCTATTTAGGTTCAAAACCAACATTGCTCAACGCTTCGAGTAACACGAATTTTATTTTTAAAATTTCTAACCTCTCAAAAAGTGCTATCGACATCGTAAACGGCATCGATTCAAAACAAAAAATTAAAGATAGAATACAAAAAATCAGAGAATTAGGCGGAGAATTTACCTATGTAGGAGCCGAAAAAGACACAATGGAATTTAATCTGAAAATGATTGATTCTCAAATGCCTCAACTTATTGGGAAAGCATTGATGAGCTTTTATTTTGATAGAGTCAATTCGGTGGAAAAGGTTGTAGATGCTATTTCAAAAACCGAAGAAGAATTGAAATTAAATCAAAATAAATTTAAAAATCTACTGATTGCTATCTTGTTAGGATTTTTTGCAGGAGAAAAATGGAATGGCGAATTTGAAGCAAACGGAACAATTGTCCTGAAATCAACAGGCGAGTTATTAGCCTATCATATTGTAAAACTGAGCGAAATGAAAGAATATTTATTCAAACATATCAAATTTGATACGCCTTCCTCATCACGACACATGTTTGGAAGTCTTTATCAAGAAAAAAATGGAGAAATATATTTTAAACTTAATATGCAATTGAGATTTTAATTTATCTTGTTACAAAAAGAATTATTTTGTAGTGGTAAAATAAGGGAATAATGATATAAATAAATTGCACCTTGTTAGGTTTTTTATGACTTTGGCAAAGTGTATTACAAAAAAAATGAGCAAAAAACGAACATTCATCGACCTCTTTGCAGGGATTGGGGGCTTCCATTCGGCGTTCCGAAATTTTGGGGCTGATTGTGTATTTTCTTCCGAATGGGATAAATATGCCGCTGAAACTTACGCCGAAAATTATGGAATAACGCCTTTTGGAGATATTACCCAAATCGATGAAAAAGAAATACCAACGCACGATATTCTCTGTGCAGGGTTTCCGTGTCAGGCGTTTTCCATTTCGGGCAAACAAAAGGGCTTTGAAGACA
>JAUMYH010000093.1 GCA_030528745.1 Bacteroidota bacterium | reverse complement strand
TCTCGGTTTTGTCATAGGTCGTAACAAGTTTTCCTTCAAAGAGTTGTCGTTCGGTGTTGATTTTGATGCCGTCAAATTTGACTTTGATTTTCGTGTCCAACAGATACGGCACTTGTACGTAACCCTCGCCCGAGAAAACGCCGTTACTGCCTGCGGCTCTGATGATTGTAACTGGGAAATATTATTTCAAAGAACGTTTTAAATTGATTTTAAGCAGGTGATACTTTAAAACTTAATAGGATTTTGCATTGTGTCCATCTGTTTAGATAAAAAATCACCGTAAAATTTATCAGAGACGACACTTGGTCTGTCAACCCAATGAAATCCATAGTTTTTATTAGAACTGATAAGAGTGTCTATTTTTTCATCATAATCGTATTTTGCGATGATATAAGGATATTCTTCTTTTGTGGCTTTATCAAAATCTCCTAAATGAGCAACCAATAGAGCCACATTATTTTCTTTGTCATAAATTCCAGAAAAATAATATAAATCAGGAGATTTCTTTTTTATACAGAAAGAATCTAGTTTGATGTGTAAACAATACCTTTGAACCGAAATTTCTGTCATCTTAAATATTTGACCTGAAACGTAATAAGAAATGTTTTCATAATATTTTTTTCTGCTTTCACTTTTTTGTTGATAATCTCTATACAAGAAAAAAATGATTGCATAAAAGGCAAGAACTCCTATGATAACACTAATTATTTGAAAGGTTTTCTTTCTTTTCATAATCCTAATGTAAATAAAATTTTTATATAACTTTTCAATATTTCCCATTTGGTTTTTGAGAAATACTAAAACTTAATAGGATTTTGCATTGTGTCCATTTGTTGGAGTAAAAATTGACCTATTTCATTTTTTATATCCACATCGGACAACTCCGTTGTTAAATTTAATTCATTATGCGGAAAATAAAACCCATATATTTGTGCTTCATTATCACATACTGCTCTTACATACAAAGGTTTGGCTATTTTCTTTTTCCCAAATTCCGTATCGTAGGATTTGGATACAGATAAAAGTATTGCGATTTCACTATTGTAATCATAAATGCCTGAAATTCGATTACTTTCTTTTATAGCTGTTTTTGATATGCTTACAGAGTCTATTTTAACAAAAAGAACATAGGCAAAGTTTCCCTTTTTTTCTATTTTGAAAATATTTCCCGATACATAAAACGACGAATTTTCTTTATAAAATTTTCTATTGTTATCTATATAGCCACTCATCTTTTTAGAATAAATAATATGATTGATAAAAATAAAAATCATACTCAGCACAATCAATATACCTAAAAACTTCACCGTAAAATTTCTCATAATCAATATGGTATTATAAATTTAATGTAACTTTTCAATATTTCCCATTTGGTTTTTGAGAAATACTAAAACTTGATGTAGTTCGTTAAACTATCTGCTTCTTGGAGGAGAATTTTTCCGATTTCATCATTTGCATCTCTACTAATCATAACATCAGACAACATAAATCTATCATTCTGAAATTCAAACCCATAAATATTCTCTTCGGGATTGCATCTGTATGTTACGTAAGGAAATTCTGTGCTATTTTTGTTTTCAATTCCCGAACGAAATCGAGAAATTGATAAAATAAAAGCCGTTTTACTATCAATATCATAAATTCCTGAAATTCTATCATTTGTAGCAACCGTTTTTAGTATGTTAATAGAATCTACTTTAACAAAAAGTATATAAGAAAAATTCATAACAGGCTTAATTTTAAAGACTTGTCCTGACACGTAAAACATAGAATTTTCTCTATAAAATTCACTTTTTTTATTATTATCAACAGAACTTTTTATTCTTGTAAGAAAATCATTCCCAACAATAAAAATCATACTCAGCACAATCAATATACCTAAAAACTTCAACAAAAACTTTCTCATAATCAGAATGGTATTATAAATTTAATATAACTTTTCAATATTTCCCATTTGGTTTTTGAGAAATATTAAAACTTAATAGGATTTTGCATTGTATCCATTCTTTCGATTAAAGCTCGTCCTAATTTTTCTTTTATTTTTTCTGGTGCCATCGTTTCTGAAAGCCGTAAATTCTCATTAGAGAATGTGAATACAAACAAGTATTTTTCCTTTGGATCACTTCTATAAACAACATAAGGTAGTTGATTTGATGGTATATTTTTATCCACTACCCAATTTCGAGAGCTTGCTCTTGAAAGTAATACCGCTATTTTATTTTTTTCATCGTATATTCCTAAAACTCTATCGCTTTCTTTGAAGGTTCTTGATATATTTACAGAATCTGTTTTGATATAAAGGATACAATAGTGTCCAAAGTCCTCAGGGACATCTACCTTAAAAACTTGCCCAGATATATAGAACTCCGTATTTTCTCTGTAAATTCGATATGTTTCATTATTCTGTATACCTTTTTTTATACTTGTATAAAATTCATTCCCAACAATAAAAATCATACTCAGCACAATCAATGTTCCTAAAAAAACCAAAATAAACTTTCTCATAATCAATATGGTATTATAAATTTAATGTAACTTTTAATCTTCTCCCAATTTGTTTTAGGCTTATCAACCTTTTGTGGGTTAATAAAATAAGTTTTTCCAATACCTCCTGTCATACTTCCTGGTATAGAAATCCCTCCTCCAACACCAGCAGATGCAGAAGACGATATTACATACCAAGTATCTTCATTAGTTTCATCATTTTTACCCACTGAAAGGGTTTTAGCTCCCCCTACTGAAATATCCAGTCCTCCTAAAAAGACTCCTGTACTTGCACTGAGTTCGACTCTATAGTAGTGGTAAGTTCCTGCAAAATGTTCGTGTTTTTTGTATTTTTTTTCGGTGTTAAACGTTACAAACAAACTTCCACCTGCATTTACAGAAACCCCAGCAGCCAAAGCTCCTCCTGCACCTGCTTCTCCGCCATAGTATGAATACACATAACCTGCGTCTTCTCCTCCCAAAAAGAGAACATTTCCTAATATGGCATTGGTTTCCTGTTTCAATCCAAAATTAATTTCTGCACCTGCTGATTTCTCTAATCCGACACCCACGCGTGATAAATCTATTTTATCTATGAAATTTTTCAACAACGTTTTATATTCCTCTATCTTATCTTTCGGTAAAATCCGCTCCAACCAACTTTCGTCCACTTTATTATTTTGGAAAGCAAATTCAAGCAGGGCTTCCTGATTATAAACCGATTGCGCTATAATGTTTTCTCGAAATTCGTTTCGTTTCTTTTTGTCGTGCAAATATAAATAATATTGCTCCAACAGGCGTATTTCCAAGCTATTTTGTCCCACTTCGTGGTAATCATCAGGGGTTTGTATCATTTTTCGAGTCATTGTGCTTACTCCCAGCGTACTGGCAATAACCGAAGCTCCCCAATTATCGGTTTTTTCAGCGTTTTCTAACATTGTTTTTACAATGCTTCTAAAAACAGTAATATCTTGTTTTTTAGAAAAATAACTATCCGCATAGTTGATTTTATATTTAAGCTGATTTTTATCTTTGGTGTAATGCAACCAAACCACAATTCCTTTTGTCTTTTCGGTTTCGTTTTTTAGCTTTTCAAAATCATTATCACTTATGTTTGAAGTACTTACAATTACTTTGAATTCATTGTTTACCTCAAAAGTTTCAAAAGAAACTGCATCATCAGGCATACGTATGGGTTTCGTTATCGGAATGTCTTTTAACAGCGAACTCTCGCTCAAAACCTTATTACTGACGGAAACTCCGTTGATAACTCCATCAAAATAAGCGTCTTGCGAAATACTGGCAATTGCCCCTCCTGTGTTTTCTTTTTTGTTAAGTTTTGCCGAATAATTGCTTAATGCCTCTATATTTTCATTGATTTTTGCCAAATCATCGGGCTGAAACTTTTTTTCCTTTTCTATCAGGTTGTTTTTATTGCCTTCCAATTTAGCAACCTCTTCTTTAAATTTAACGATTTCTTTTTCTAAATCGGTTGTTTCTTTTAATGTTTCATCTGCTTTTTTTAGCTTTTCTTTTATCTCCTCAACTTGCTTTTCCAATTCTTTTTGTTGTTTTTTGGTTCCTTTATAGTTTTGGAGTATTTCTTTGATTTTATTTGTCTGTGCAGAAATATCTATGATATTCCCTCCTGTTTCATAAGTCGTAACGAGTTTTCCTTCAAAGAGTTGTCGTTCGGTGTTGATTTTGAT
>JAUMYH010000092.1 GCA_030528745.1 Bacteroidota bacterium | reverse complement strand
CTTGTTTTTCGCGTTCGGTGATGGTTTTGGTGAAGTCCAAAAGGCGGTCAGCCAGTGTACTTTTTCCGTGGTCGATGTGTGCGATGATGCAGAAATTACGTATGTTTTTCATTGGTGTTATTTTCTATCTTACTTGAAACGGCAAAGATAGAAAAAAGTTGTGATTTGTAACGCATTTTATTCGTAGAGTATATGGAGAAAAAAACTATCTCTAAAAATTGCACTTACTAATACAATTTTAAGGAGAAATCCGAAAACAATAGAAGTCAATATCCGCTTTAAAAAGTGTTATTGTTTGTTAAAATAAAAATAAAACCAGTCTAAATAGAATTTTTATTCTATCTTTGCCCTTGCTTTTTATTTAGAATAAGTCTTAATTAATGTAGATTAATCGCAAAACTATCACAAAAATGAATAAAATATTAAGCATACGTTGGATAACCTTTGTTTTGATTGCTTTTTCCGTTTGCGGAAATCTTGATATGTACGCACAAAATTCAGACAAAGGAGTGATTTCAGGTAGGGTCGTTTATGCCAATGGAACTCCTGTTGTTATGGCTACTATCTTACTCAAAGGAACGTCTTTGTTTGCTTATTCTGATGAAAATGGAGATTTTACGATAGGAAATCTCACTCTCGGTAAAGAATATTTATTGGAAGTTCACGGTTTCGATTCGCAAGTATTACAAAGAAAAATACACCTGACTAAAACGCAATATCATATTTTGCTGCAATTCAAGAAAAGTGAAGATATTTCTTTGGAAGAAGTTACCGTTTCAAGCAGTAGTAAGGGAAAACAAATCAAAGAGCAGGGGTACGCAATGAATGTTATCAGCACCAAAGAAGCTGTGGTACAGAACATTCAAACTACCGAACTTTTAGGGCGTTCGGCAGGTATAAAAATTCGTCAGTCGGCAGGCTTGGGCTCTGATGTAACCTTTAACCTCAATGGACTTTCGGGCAACTCAATACGTATTTTTATTGACGGAATTCCTATTCGCAACTATGGTCGTTCTTTTTCGTTGAGCCAAATTCCCCCAGCGATGATTGAGAGAATTGAAGTCTATAAAGGGATTTTACCTGCACATCTGTCGGAAGATGCTTTGGGAGGAGGCATTAACGTAGTTCTGAAAAAGGATATGAGTCGCAATCTATCGGCTTCGTATTCGTATGGGTCATTTCATACACATCAGTCGGATATTAACGCCTCATATCGAGACAAGCAAACAGGTTTTTTAGCAACCTTATCTTCCTTTTATAACGTAACCGATAACAATTATAAGGTTTGGGGTGAGAACGTATATGTGGTTAATAATCGTACAGGAGAAAAGACCCCAGTAATAGCCGAGCGCTTTCACGATAAGTATTATTCCTCAGGAATTAAAATCAACACAGGATTCACAACCCGAAAATGGGCTGATGAACTATTGCTGGGGCTTATGTTTTCCGAAACTAAAAAAGACATCCAGACAGGAGCTACAATGGAGGTCGTTTACGGAAATCGAAAAACCCAATACCAAAGCGCTATGGCAAATCTACAATATAAAAAGAATGACCTGATAACCAAAGGATTAGACGTAAGTACGTTCACTGCCTATTCCCGTACATTTCGGCAAATCATCGACACTATCCCCTACATTTACAACTGGAATGGAAAAATAGCAACCGACTACGATGGAAACCCTCTGAAATGGGTTTCAGGAGCCGAAGGAAATCTTCCTACATTAGCTAATAACAAAGAACAAATCATATCTAACAGGTCAAATATCCACTACCACATCAATAAAGAACATTCCGTAGGCGTAAGTTTTTTGCTTAATACTTTCACAAGAAATTTAGACGACCCTATGCTACATAAAGAAGCAAGGGAAGCCCTTGATACGAGGCAGTATCATAAGCAGGTATTGTCATTTAATTACGATTTTAATTTTTTTTCAGGTAAATTAAAATCAAGTTTGTTGTATAAATTATACCAGCAACAGGTAAGACTAACAGAGGTTAATAGATTGATGTTACCTGACAAATCTTTCATCAATAAGATAGAAAAACACGACAGAACGATAAAGCAACCTGGTTACGGACTTACGCTTTCATATCAATTAACACCTAAACTTATGATTTCCTTATCGGGCGAACGAACCACAAGGCTACCAGGTAGCACAGAGCTTCTTGGAAATTTGAGTGAAGGGATTTTTGCCAGCCCCTTATTAAAACCCGAATATAGTTATAATGGCAATTTTGGGGTTGTAATAAGTTCTTTGCAATATAAAAAACATCAATTTTCAGCAGATATCAACCTGTTTATCAGGCATATACACGATTTGATAATAAGAACTCTACCCAGCTTAGGAGCCGATTATGTAGGCTTTGAAAACTTAGGGAAAATTATTAGTCGAGGAACCGACTTGGAGTTTCGTTACGTATGGGATAATACATTCTTCATAACTTCGGCCATATCGTATTTTAACGCCAGATTCGACCTTCAATATGACGAGTATGGCGTGAAATATGTTCATTATGGAGACAGACTTCGTAACTCACCTTATTTTACATCAAATATCAACGTGGAATATATGTTAGGCAATCATTTATTGAAGAAAGCTAAATTGTCAGTGGGCTATAATTTTGGTTACACTCACCAATTCTTTAAGGAATGGGAATCTTATGGAACAACCAATAAAATCATTATTCCGAGCCAACCCCTACACGATGTGTCATTAACATATCGTTTTCCTAATAGAAAATTTACATTATCTTTCAATGCAAAGAACATTTTTGACACGCAGGTGTTTGACAATTACGCTTTGCAAAAACCAGGTAGAGCTTTTTATGGAAAACTAACCTATTCTCTATTTTAGAATGAATTTTAAATAAGTAAATAAAATTAGTATTAACGTTAAATTTAATTAAAAATGAGAAAATCAATTTTTAAATTTAAAAGGTTACCGATGATGATGATGGTGGCCTGTGCTTTATCTTTCCAGAGTTGTGATAAAGACAAAGCTAACGAAGAGGGTGGTAATGAAAATAATCCCTCTGAAGCCAAAGAGATATTTCACATTGCCAAACAAGTAGGTAAAGAGAAAACGCTCATTACCAAACACAGCGACTTGAAGCAAGGTCAGGTAGATGCTAGCGCTGGTTTTTCGATTGACCACGAATCAAACAGAGTGTATAGCTCTTCTGACGGAAAGATACTTTATAACTTAAAGTATAAAAAAGGGATTATCCAAAAATATGTATTTACATCGGACAAAAAAGATGAGTACAAAATGGAGAAAGAATTGGATATTTCAGGTACTATTGGAGATAAAAATCTTCGTTGGAAAGTAGTCAACGACCAATCAGCTCTGGCCTATACGGTGCCTAAAAATGCGCATAGCCAAAAGGAAATGCACATTCTTAAAATTGACTTACCCAATCTTACTATTTCAGAGAAAGTCGTTGTGCCTTTCCCTGCAATCGATTTCCCTAACTTACCCAATACACACATTTGGCGCGTAGATAATCCAACCGTTCACAATGGTAAAATATATATGGGATTGGCTATAAGAGGACATAACGGAAATGCAGAAATTAATTCAGTAACATACGGAACAGGAGCGTTAGAAATTGCATACCCTGCAAGCGTCTTAATTCTTGATTTTCCTTCGTTCAAAAATCCTAAAATTGTTAGTTCAAGTTTGCCTAATGCCGTTGGAGAAACTTACGGATATCGTACCCCTTCATTCTGCACATCTGAAAATGGTGATGTTTATAACGTAACAATGCAGCATACACACATTTTAAAAATGAAAAATGGAGAGTATGACAATAGTTATGATTTTGACTTAACCAAAGCTTTGGGGCTTAACAATAAAATAGGTGGCACTGGTATTTTCTACGCAGGAAATGGTATTGCTTTTGTTCCTTATTATGAGCAAACACAAGGAAAAAAAGATGCTGAATGGCACATCGCTCGTGTTGACCTTAACAAAAAGACAGCTATCAAAATGAACTTCCCTACCAACCTTAACTTAACAGTATATCAAAATGCTAAAAAAGGAAAAGATGGTAAAATATACTTTGCTTTAACCCCAAGAAGCGGTAATGGTAAGGTATATATAGTTGACCCAACCAAAGAAGATGCTAACGCCTTTACAGAAGGAGCTACTTTGGAGGCTGGTGCTAAGGTTTCTTACGTAGGTGTTTACTAATATAGACTTTTAGAAACTTTAATAAAAATTCCTCAAATGGCAGTGCTCATTTGAGGAATTTTTATATCTAATACAAAACTT
>JAUMYH010000016.1 GCA_030528745.1 Bacteroidota bacterium | reverse complement strand
AAAATTATTTAAAACCAGTTAGAAAAAGGAAACTGAGGGTCTTGCAAAGGACTCAGGTGTTGAAAACTCAAATTTGTCAGGAGTAGATGAGGCTACAGAGTCAAACAAGTCATGTACTGTTACTTATACTAACAGTTATGGTGTAACTTTTTCATCTACTGCAGAGACTTGTACAGAGGCTTATGAGAATCTTATGATGCACATTGAAGCTAAGAGTGTTGATGCAAGTCAATAACAAAAGCTGTTAAGTCCACTATAAAAAAATAGTGGACTTTTTTAACGTTAAATTTTATTATCTAAAATGAAAAGAATATTTTTAGTATTTGTGCTGTTGATTGGTTTGGTGGTTCATTCGCAGGAGGTCAAATTTGATTCGGAAGCTTCGTTTGTCTATCAGGTTCATTTGCAATTGCAATTAGTTCCAGAGGAGTACGATTCTACATTGAATTTTGACAATCAGCAATCGCTTTGTAGTTGGGTGGCTGTAGGAAATACTTCACTACAAACCACAAGTAATGGAACGCTCACCAGTGCCGCTCATTTTAAAGATGGTGAATGGAATTATGTAAATAAAACCAAAAATCAGATTCTTTCGAAGGTGGCTGTTGATGCTACAGAGGCGTATATTACCGAGCAAGAGGCTCATATGCAGTGGGATATAGATTTTGATACACAACAAAAGTTACACGGTTATCACTGTTACAAAGCCACAACCAATTATGGAGGCAGACATTATACTGCTTGGTTTACCACCGAGATACCAACGGCTTTTGGCCCTTGGAAATTTAACAATTTGCCAGGTTTGATAATTGAGGTAAGTGATAAAGAAAAACAGTTTGCCTTTAGGCTTAAGGAGGTGCATGTCGAGAGGAAAACAAATACCGTTAGTTACGGTAAACTCAAAGTTGTATCTCTTGAAAAATATTATCAGAGGGTGGTGGATAAGCCCTTTGAAAGCATTAAAGCAACACAAGCAAAGGTAGGAAGAGGGGCTACAATCTCTATTTCGAGTACCAATTGGAACTTTATAGAAAAAAACTATGAGTATCTCGGTAGGGATAAATAATCGATCTGTAAGGCTATGCGGATAGTTTGTTTACTACTTTTTCTGTTTTGTGTAACTTATGATGCAGAGGCTCAGAATGTTATAAAAGGGAAGGTTATTGCTCAAGATGGAATCCCTTTGGAAAATATATCCGTATTGCTTACAGATGTAGTCAATAATAAGGTGTTGTCCTATACCTTTACCAATAAAGACGGAGATTTTGGGTTTAAAACGCCTTATGCCGAAAATTTGTCGCTAAAGTTTACTTCCTTATCTTATAAGGAACAAACATTAGAAGTTAATTTTACAGCAAGTAATGGCGTATTTGACCATTTGGTGGTTATGGAGTCGAAGTCTACCAACATCAAAGAGGTTGTTTTGGAATTTGACCGTCCTATAGTGGAAAAAAAGGATACCATATCATTTTTGGCTTCTTCCTTTTTGCAAGGCAACGAACAGGTAGTTGAGGATTTGTTGCGTAAGATTCCAGGCTTGGATATAGACGAAAAAGGCACTATACGCGTGTATAATAGGGAGGTAGAGAAGGTAATGGTTGAGGGCGATGATTTTTTTGAAAAAGGCTATAAGATGCTTACCAAAAATATGCCTGTAAATCCTATCGAAACGGTGGAGGTGTTGCTGAACTATTCGGATAATAAGCATCTTAAAAATGTTGAAAAGTCGGATAAGGTAGCCTTGAATCTGACACTTAAGGAGGATAGTAAAAATATTTGGTTTGGCAATATTCATTTAGGTTATGGCGTGTTGTCGGACAATAGGTATTCGGCAGGGGCTAATCTGATGAATTTTTCCAAAAAATATAAAGTATATCTTTTTTCAAACTTAAACAATATAAGCCACGATGCCTCAGGCGAGTTGGAAGATATTGTTAATCCGAATCGTTTTCAAAATGATGATTTAGGAATCAATGTGCGTCAGCATCAATTTGTCGAGCTTGTAAGTAATCAACCTTCCTTAAAAAACAAACGTGTAGCATTTAATAACACAGAATTAGTAGCCGTAAGTAGCATATTTAATTTTTCTGAAAGGGTAAAACTCAAAACATTAGGACTGGTCAAATGGGACGAAAGAGATTTTGTAAGTAATAATTACCAGAAGTACATCAACATAGAACAGCCATTTGAAATTCGGGAACAAAGCTATTTGCGTAAAAAGGAATTTACAGGTTTTGTTAATTTGGATTTGAATTATGACATCAATAGTAATAACTCTTTGCAGGTAATATCCAAAATCAACACATCAGATGAGCGTGATTTGAATCAGATGTGGTTCGACCGCAAACCAATAGTAGAAAAATTACAAACCGAAAAAACAAATTTGGGGCAAAATATACGTTATACAAACAAACTTCAAGATAAAAAGGTGTTGATGCTTAGGGCTTATTGGAATCATTACCAAACGCCTCAACAATACCAAAATGATACGCTATTGTTTGCCGATGTTTTAGGACATAACGCCAATAGCATACAACAAAATGTTCAATATCGAAATACTTTAGCCAAAATAGAGGGGTCGTTGTACAACAGAAGCAAAAACGATAATTATCTGGACTTGAATTTTGGTAATACCTTTGTACATAGCGGTTTAGAATCCAAAATATATACTCACGATAATCAGCATTATTTTGATGATGAGAATTTTATTAATAATGTGAATTTTCAGCAGAATCAAACCTATTTTAAGGCATCGTATAGCCGTAGTCTGACTTCAAAAATACTTTTGAGAGGCGGAATAGATGTAAGAAATGTGAATAATAATTTTGAAAATGGTTTTGCCAAGAGGAATGATAATTATTTTCAAATTACACCAGATTTGTTTTTAGAATGGAAAGTAAATCCGAAAAATGTATTGCAATTGCTCAACAAATATGGTACTGTAAATGTGAATGCAACCAATTATTATCAAGGGTACATATATTCGTCTTTTAGAAATTTTTCGAGGGGTATTGACAGGAGTGTATTTACAAATTTTTATTCGTCAATGTTGAAATATACTTTCGGAAAATGGACTGATAGGTTTCATCTAGATGCAGACTTATCCTATATTAAGCGATTTGGATTTCTAGGGTCGGCATCTACATTTACTCCCAATATAAATCAATTGACTTATGTATTGTTGAACAATCATCAGACCTTTGGGGCTAGTGCAAATATTAATCGATTTTTTAAAGAAGTTTCGTCTAATATAAAGATAAAAGGAGGTTTTAGCAATACGTTTTTTCCGAGAATTGTCAATTTGTCAAACAAATCCGTACGTACATATCAGCATCAATATGCAGTTGAGCTTCGTTCGGCGTTTGATGGGATATTTAATTATCATTTTGGAACTAACTTTATTCATAATGAGGTAAATACAGACGGAAACCAGAATTTTTACAATACTAATTTTACGTTTTTGGATTTGTTGTTTAATATCAATTCCAAATGGCACATCGAGTTACAAACCGAACGTTATTATTTTAGTAATTTGCCTAAAAATCAAGGAGTTTATTATTTTACAGATATTCTGATGCGTTATCATTGGATACCTAACCAAATTGCTATAGCTTTTAGTTTAAACAACTTGTTTAACAATACGCGTTTTGCAAGTTATTCGGTTGATGAGGTGGCAATGTATAGCTCCGAATACCGATTAGTGTCTCGATATGCCTTACTTACAATGAGTTACAGATTTTAGGCTTGTTTGAATTTAAGATATAAGCCATATAATGGTTTAATACCGAAAAATCCACGTATCTTTGTTGTGTTAATAATTCGATGTTGTTTTGATGAAGTTACATAACTTTTGTGCAGGTCCAGCAATGTTGCCCAAAGCGGTTTTACAGGAAGCTTCAGAGGCGGTGTTGGACTATAATAATGAGGGATTATCACTATTGGAATTTTCGCATAGAGGAAGTCAGTTTGCTGAAATTTTGGAAAAATCTAAAAAACTCGTATTCGATTTGTTGGGCATATCGGCAATGCATTACGAAGTACTTTTTTTGCAAGGAGGGGCAAGAATGGAATTTGCTCGTATTCCGATGAATTTTCTGTCTAAAGCAGGATTTGCTCTATATCTTGATACAGGGGTGTGGGCTAAAGACGCTTATTTACAAGCTCTTAGTGTTGGTGATGTAGCGTTGGTGGCTAGTTCTGTAGATAAGGCATATTCGTATATTCCTCAGGGCTATACGATTGATGCTAAGGCTGATTATTTTCATTGCACAAGTAATAATACTATTTATGGAACACAAATGTTTGATTTTCCCAAAACGAATGTACCGATTATTTGCGATATGAGTTCGGATATTTTTTCAAGAAAATTGGATTTTTCGTCTTTTGGCGTTATTTATGCTGGGGTTCAAAAGAATGCAGGAACAGCGGGTTTGTCGTTGGTTGTGATACGAAAGGATTTGCTTAGAAATATTACCAATATTCCTGATATTCTGAATTATAAGGTACATGTTGATAAGGGAAATTTGTATAATACTCCAGCTGTATTTGCCACGTATGTATCGTTTTTGACTTTAAAATGGATTAAAAGTCAAGGTGGGTTGGAGGCAATGGAAGTACGAAATGAACAGAAAGCTAGGGTGTTGTACAATGAAATAGACAGAAATCCATTATTGCAAGGTATGGCACAGAAACCTTATCGTTCCAAAATGAATGTAACCTTTACTTTAACAGACCAATCATATACTAAACGATTTCAAGAACTTTGTCTAAAATATGGAATTGTTGGTATTCAAGGACATCGAACTGTAGGAGGCTATAGAGCATCAATTTATAATGCCATGCCACAAGAAAGCGTGGAGGTATTGGTACACGCCCTTGCCGAATTGGAAAGAAAGGGGTAGCGTTCCGATTGTGTTCTAAAAAACGTGTTGTTTTTTGGTATATAACGGAGTTTTATTTTTTGATATAGGATAAATTGTTTATACATAAGTATTTATAAAGTGTTACTTCATTTTTTGAATTATATCAGCCACAATATGCAATAATCGAGGTGTTTTTTTGTTAATAGATTTGTAGATAAATAATAATCCCCTTTTCTGAAATAGGGTTTTTAATGTTCTAATTTTGTAAATTAGCTAATCTCTAATGTTTTAAAATGTAATATTTTTTAGGAAATTATGAAAAAAATCATTCTGTTTTTATTGTTTGTAGGTTCTCTAACGCTCTCGGCTCAAGGATATACCACCAAATATGTACGAAACGAATTGTACAATGTAAAGGGTACAGATTATGTGCTTAGTTATGTGGAAACCACTTCAAAATATAGTAAGGCTGTAGACAAATACCTGCTGTTTATTAATTCTAAAAATGGCGATATTCGGAAGATAAGTTTTCCTTTTGAGGGTATAATTAAGGAAATTGAACAGACCAAAATCGATGAATTAGGTATTAATGTTATTGTCGTTGATGCCAAAACAAAGGATATAGTTGGCAGAAATGGTATCAATGTAGATGATCCAACGCAGTTGTTTATAATTGATTCTGAAGGTAAAGACAAAAAACAACTTACTGAAGATGAGTTTTTTGTAACCGATTGGATTATTAATTATCAAACGGGATATATCGTAGTATTGGGTTCGTATGATTATATTAAAGAATTGAAAATAAAAAAAGAGTTTGATAAACCTGTAATCTTAATTTACGACCTTAAAACTTTAGAGTTGGTTGAGAAGAAAACAAATTATTAATAAAAAATAATCAAAATTTACATGAATTATTTTCGTTTATTGGGGCTTTATTTGATGTTTCAGACTGTTGGTGTTTATGCACAAAAGTCCGATGTGTATACCAATGAAACTGCAGCGTTGAACAAAGCTATAGAACTTTATAATCAAAAACAATATCAAGCAGCACAAATATTATTTGAAAAGGTAAAATCTAAATCTAATAATACTGATATTCAGGCGGATTGTGCGTATTATATAGCCAATTGTGCCATCAGATTGGAGCAACAAGGAGCCGATATGTTGATGGAACAATTTATAGAGGAATATCCATCGAGTACCAAACAAAATAATGCTTATTTGGAGGTTGGCGAATATTATTTTGAGCAAGGAGCTTTTTCTAAAGCACTTACTTGGTACGACAAAGTGGACGAAAATACCATTTCAAATGCTGAAAAAGAAAAGTATAATTTCCAAAAGGGATATACTTATTTTGTATCTAAAAATAAAAGACAGGCGGAAAAACATCTGAACTCGGTGTACAATTCGCCCAAATACGGACATCAAGCCAAGTATTATTTGGGGTATTTGGCCTATGAAGGCGATAACTATAATGAGGCTAACAAATATTTTGATCAAATATCAGATCAAGCACAATACAAGGGTAAACTCTCGTATTTTCAGGTAGATATGAATTTCAAGCTCGGTAAGTTTCACAAGGCTATTGAGGAGGGAATCAAGCAGTTACCCTCGTCTAATGCTACTGAAAAATCGGAACTCAACAAGATTATCGGCGAAAGTTATTTTAACCTAGGGCAATACGAAGAGGCAATTCCGTATTTGACCCAGTACAAAGGCAAAAAAGGCAAGTGGAACAATACGGATTTCTATCTTTTGGGATATTCCTACTATAAGATTGAAGATTATGAAAATGCCATATCACAATTTAATAAAATTATTGATGGTGCAGATTTTGTCGCTCAAAATGCCTATTATCACTTGGGGGAAAGTTATTTAAAAAGCAACAAAAAACAACAGGCTCTGAATGCTTTCAAAAACGCTTCGGAGATGAGCTATGATGTTAAAATTCAGGAAGATGCCTATTTGAATTATGCTAAATTGAGTTATGAAATCGGAAATAACTATCAGAGTATACCTTCTGTATTGGCTTCTTTTATGGAAAAATATCCTGACAATCCCAATAATCAAGAGGTAGAAGAACTGTTGATTAACTCATACATCACCTCTAAAAATTATAAGGAAGCCCTTGTTTTACTTGAAAAAAATAAAAACTTTTCGAATAGAGCAGCCTACCAAAAGGTTACATTTTACAGAGGTTTAGAGCTTTTTGCAGATGGGGATTATTCACAGGCAATAGATTTCTTTAAAAAATCGATTCAAGAGCCTCAAGATGCTAAATTTGTGGCTCGAGCTACATTTTGGAAAGCCGAAACAGAGTTTACTCTTTCCAATTTTAATGACGCATTACTAAGTTTCAGAACTTTTGAAAATAATTCTTCGGCTAAGGATACTCCTGAATACAAAAATCTGAATTACAATTTGGCCTACGCTTATTTTAAACTCAAAGATTATACGAAATCGGCTGAATATTTTCAAAAATATATGGATCAAAAATCGGACGATAATAGTCGTACTTCTGACGCTCAACTTCGTTTGGCTGATAGCTATTTTGTGGCAGGGAAATATTGGCCGGCTATGGAGGCGTACAATAAGGCTATCGAAATGAAAGGGCCAGACCAAGATTACGCTGCTTATCAAAAAGCCTTGAGTTATGGATTTGTTGAAAAAGGTACTCGCAAACAAGAAGAACTGGAGTCGTTTGTCAGAAAATATACCAAATCTCAATATCATGATGATGCTCTTTTTGAGTTGGGAAATTCGTATACAAATTCGGGTAAAAATCAAGATGCTATAGCTACATTCGAACGTATTGTTAAAGAACACCCTATCAGTGGTTACACCGCTAAGGCTATCCTCAAACAAGGGCTTATTTATTATAATATCGAGAAAGACGATTTGGCTTTGGTCAAATTCAAAAAGGTGGCTGCCGAGTTTCCTAATTCTCCAGAGGCAATAGAGGCAGTAAGTACAGCCAAAAATATCTATGTTGATAACGGAAAGGTAGATGAATATGCTAGTTGGGTAAAAACGCTCAACTATATAGAAGTTTCTGATTCCGAATTAGATACTACTACTTTCGATGCTGCAGAAAGACAATATCTACAAAACAACACCAAGGCAGCTATAGCAGGATTTACCAACTATCTTGCCAAGTTCCCTAAAGGAATTTATTCGCTTAAGGCAGAGTTCTATTTGGCGGAGATGTATATTGTTGATGATTTGCCTAATATGGCTCAACCACTTTACGAAAAGGTAATGAACCGAAGCCGAAACCAGTTTACAGAGCAATCATTGGTTAGGCTTTCGGCTATTCATCTAAAAAAATCTGATTTTGAGAGTGCTATTCCAGTACTCAAACGATTAGAAAAAGAAGCCGAGTTTCCACAAAATGTAACTTATGCTCAAGTGAATTTAATGCGTTCGTGCTATAATACTAAAGATTATATCCATACAGTACAATATGCCGAAAAGGTGTTGGAAAACGATAAGGCTAACAATAAGGTTAAGAGCGATGCCCAGATTATGATTGCACGATCAGCCATGCAAACAGGTAATGAGGCATTGGCCAAAACATCGTATAAAAAATTAGAAGCAATAGCACAAGGCGAACTTGCCGCGGAGGCGTTGTATTACGATGCTTATTTCAAAAATAAAGAACAGCAATATGAAGAATCAAACAAGGTTATTCAAAGGCTGACCAAAGATTATTCGGGGTATAAATACTTTGGTGTGAAAGGGTTGGTTGTAATGGCTAAAAATTTCTATGCTATGGATGATAGTTTTCAGGCTACGCATATTTTGGAAAGTGTAATTAAAAACTTTTCGGAATTTAAAGATATATTAGATGAGGCACAAACTGAACTCGATAAAATAAAAAACAACGAATCAAAACGTAATTCTTCAGTAAATTAAAAGGCAATAAAATGAATAAAAAGGTTCTGTATATAGCACTTATAATCGGATATTTTACTTTGTATAATACATATTCTCAAAAAAAAGATTCGTCAATAGGCTCGGAGGTTGTCAATGTAATTGGTATTTATACCCCTACAATTTCTGACGCCTTTAAGATAAAAGAAACGCCGTCTTTTGATGATGAGGTTACTACTCAACGCCAAGAGATTCATTATTCAATCACTTCCTTTCCTGTAGCCTCTACGTTTACTCCTTCCAAAGGAACTGCCGCTCAGGTCGAACGCAAAAAGAAAGAGAAATACTTTTCGAACTATGCTGCCTTGGGCGTTGGAAATTACGGTACGCTGTTGGGGGAACTTTTTCTAACACACAACCTTAACAGGAATCAATATTTGGGAGCATATATAAAACACCATTCTTCGCAAGGAGGAATCAAAGACGTGGTGTTGGATAATTTCTTTTATGATACCACTGTTGATCTTAATTTTGCTTCTGTCGAAAAAGATTGGACGTGGAGTACGGACTTGGGTTACAAAAATAGAATTTACAATTGGTACGGATTGCCAGTTGAGCATACCTTTACTGATGAACAACTCAAAAGCATTGACGAACAACAAACCTTTCATACTTTTTACTTAGGAGGAAAAATAAAATTGAAAGAACACGTTTTAGAAAAAGCTGAAATATATTACAAACGTTTTTGGGACGATTTCCAAAGTCAAGAAAATCGCTTTTGGTTAAAACCGACTGTAAATGTAGATATTAATGACATTGATTTTAAGGTAGATTTGATAGCCGATTATGTAGGTACGCAATATCAAAAACAACTTTATACAGATGCTGAGGCCAAATACAGCCATTTTAATATAGGGTTGCAACCAAGTTTTTTATACTATAATAATGACTTGTCCGTAAAAATAGGAGTGGGGGTGTTTTACGGTTTTGGAAAACAGCAACAAACAACCTCAAATAAACTTTATTTCTATCCTCAAATTACGGCATCGTACAAATTGGTGGGCGATTTGATGATGTTGTATGGAGGGCTAGAGGGGACTTTGCGTCAGAACTCGTATGCTGATTTTGCCGAGGAAAATCCTTTTATAATGCCTTATGCTCCGATTGTGCCTACACATCAACAATACGATTTTTATTTAGGAGTAAAAGGAAAATTGGCTTCAAATGTAGCCTATAATTTAAGAGCTTCGATTCTGAATGAACATAATAAGGCTCTTTACGAAACTTTTTCAGCTATAGATAGTACAAATACTTTGGGATATAATTTTTCCAATTCAATGTTTGTCAGATATGATAATGTAAAAACTATAGGTGTGTTTGGGGAGTTGAAAGCAGAATTAAATAGCAATATCTCGATGTATGTTAATGGTACATTTAACACCTTTACAACCTCATTTGGCCAAGAGGCGTGGAACTTGCCTAATATACGATTTGTAGCAGGAGTAAATGCTATCATAACAGATAAGATAACAGCCAATATGGAAGCATCTTATATCGGAGAGCGTAAGGCAAATTTTATGCAATTTGACGATGTTAATGATACCTATACTAACACAATTCACACGCTTAACGGATATTTTGATTTGAATCTGAATGCCAATTATCAATACAACAATCGTTTGGGGATATTCCTGCGATTGAATAATATAGCAAGTCAAAAATATCAAAAGTGGTTGTATTATCCTGTACAAGGATTCCAAATTTTGGCAGGAGCAAATTACAAATTTGATTTTTAATTCAAATCGATAAATTTGAATACTCAAGACACATACAAGACCATAACCGAGAATACCAAGGAGGTGCTTTTTAAGGAAAAAAACAGCAAATTCTTCGGATATGGATTTGCTGTACAGAACGAGGAGCAAGTAAAAATGTATTTGGAACAATTACGAAAAATACATTTTTCGGCTCGGCACCATTGTTACGCCTATCAGATTGGAACTGAACAAATACAATACAGAGCCAATGACGATGGCGAACCCAATGGCACAGCAGGACTACCTATTTATGGACAGATACAATCATTTGAAGTTACGAACATATTAATAGTGGTTGTGAGGTATTTTGGAGGTACAAAACTTGGCGTAAGCGGACTTATTACAGCCTATCGAGAGACAGCGAAGATGGTTCTGGAAGAAGCAGAAATTGTCGAAAAAACCATTGATTTAGAGCTGGAATTGCGTTTTGATTATGCTTTGGTTAATAAGGTTATGCGTATTGTAAAAGAAAAGAATTTGCAAGTAACACAAATGGAAATGAGTTTGGATTGTTATCTAAAATTACATATCCGCAAAAATGATTTTAACACCATTTACACCATATTCGAGAATATTCACGGTGTACAAATAACAACAGATTATGACAAATAATGATATATTCAAAAAATTACGCGTAGCTCTACAATTGCGTGATGATGAAATAGTAGAAATTATGAATTTGGTAGATTTTCGTATATCGAAGTCTGAGTTGGGGGCTTTTTTTAGAGCCGAAGATCACCCAAATTATAAGCCCTGTGGTGATCAGATTTTGCGAAATTTTCTCAATGGATTGGTAATTCATTTTAGAGGAACTAAAGATAATCCTAAAGATAATTCTGCACTTCAAAAACTCAAATCAGCCCAATCATCAAAGGATTCAGTTAATAAAAAACATACAACAAATACGATTAAAAAGCAACCAAAAACGACCGTTAATGCAATAAAATTTAAAAACGGAAAGAAAACAACTAAGGTCAAAGAATAGTTTTAACTTTGACTTATCATAGTTATTCACTAAATTTGGTTTTTTAAAAATACTTTTACTGAAATGACTCATCAATTAAAATATGCAGTAATAGGAGGCGGTAGTTGGGCAACAGCTATTGTTAAAATGCTTAAACAAAATTTGAAAGAAGTGGCATGGTATGTTCGAAATCCTGAAACTATCGAATATATACACACCCACAAACACAATCCCAATTATCTCACTTCAGTAGAGTTTAATACCAATAATCTGATACTCACTGCCAACATTAATGAGGCTATAGAATATGCAGATTATTTGATATTTGCTATTCCATCGGCATTTTTGGAAAGTGAATTACAGAAGATTACCGCTCCGCTTACTGACAAGATAATTATATCTTCAATCAAAGGAATTGTACCGAAATCCTCGTTGATTGTGGGAGAACATTTTCATCAAAAATACAACGTTCCTTACGAAAATATTGCGGTAATAGCAGGGCCTTGTCATGCCGAGGAAGTAGCTCTAGAAAGGCTTTCGTATCTGACCATAGCATCTCTGAACAAGGAAGTTGCAACAAATATCGCCCAATCATTAAGCAGCCATTTTATAAAATGTAAAATATCAGATGATATTGCAGGTACAGAGTATGCGGCTGTTTTGAAAAATATTTACGCCATAGCAGCTGGTATTGCCCATGGTTTGGGTTATGGCGATAATTTTCAGGCGTTGCTTATGAGTAATGCTATCCGCGAAATGAAGCGTTACATACGGAAAGTCCACCGCATGAAACGCAATATTAATAATTCGGCCTATTTAGGAGATTTGTTAGTAACAGGGTATTCTCTTTTTTCAAGAAATCGTACTTTCGGAAATATGATAGGTAAGGGCTATACTGTAAAATCGGCAATAATGGAAATGAATATGATAGCAGAAGGATATTATGCAACCAAATTGGCATACGAACTCAATCAACAATTAAAGGCAAAAACTCCGATTATCGATGCGGTATACCAAATTCTTTACGAACAAAAAAATCCCAAAAAAGTATTTAGAAAACTTACTGAAAAACTCAATTAGGAACAGTCGTTACAATTGGCGAGTTTTATCATAAATATAATCGTATAGAAATGTAATGTTCGACTTCTCGGAAGTTTATAACTTTTGAGAAGTCGCTATTAAACACGCTATTTGTTCATTTTTCTACATGTTTAGGTAAAAATCCTTTACCAATTCAATATACTCAGAAGTGTAAGTGTGCCTAGCGGTTTCGATTACTAATTCATCAATACAAATATTTTCTTTTGTGCGAACAAAGGTCAGTAGGCTACGCTTCAAAGGAGCTTGAGCGTTGCCTCTTACGCGGGTAATACGAGACGGAAACAGATTGTTTTCGAGGGCTAAATTTATAAAATGTGTTTCTTGCTCAAAAGGTATTATTACCCCAAAAGTTCCTGTTTCGGACAATAAACAATCAACGGATTTTAATAATTCCGAAAAAGGTAAAGAGGTTGTATATCTGGCTTGTGCTCTGGCGTTGTTACCAATGGGAGTGCTGGGGTCAAAAAATGGAGGATTACAGACTATAAGGTCGTATTTGTCGTCTATCTCTTGACTAAATTCTTCCAGTGAGCAGTGGTAGCAGAACAAACGGTCGTTCCACGGTGTGTTTTCAAAATTTTCGACAGTTTGTTCATAGGCGTTATCTTCTATTTCAATACCGTCAATAATTTCTATATCAGAGCGTTGTGCTAACATCAGAGCTATAAGTCCCGTTCCTGTACCAATATCTAGTGCCGATTGGCAAACATCAGGAATATTGATCCAGGCTCCAAGCAAAACCCCATCAGTACCAACCTTCATGGCAGCTTTGTCCTGTTTTATATTAAATTTTTTAAAATGAAACATTCTGTTGTTATATGGTTAGTATAATGATTACGATGTTGCAAATGTATTAAATGATTTTGTCAAAAAAGAAGAATAATAGCGAGAATTTAAGGTGTTAGATGAAGAAAAATGCCAGAAAAAACGATTAAAAATTGCTTGAA
The DNA here is from genome assembly GCA_030528745.1 of Bacteroidota bacterium. Lineage (GTDB taxonomy): Bacteria > Bacteroidota > Bacteroidia > Flavobacteriales > Flavobacteriaceae > Flavobacterium. The sequence goes on along the minus strand of JAUMYH010000016.1, from coordinate 22,098 downwards.
GTTGATTTTTGATATAAATGATGTTTGTTTTTTGAAATATTAACTAAATTATTATAAATTTGTTATTCAGATGTAAAAAATAAAAATTATGGAGTATATTACTGTATTTGATATGCTTAAGATAGGGGTAGGGCCTTCGAGTTCGCATACGTTAGGACCTTGGAGGGCTGCGGAAAAATTTTTGATAGAACTTCGAGATTTGAATATATTTGATAAGGTTCAAAAGATAAAGATTTTGTTGTATGGTTCGCTCTCGCTTACAGGAGTCGGACACGCTACCGATTTGGCTATAGTGCTGGGATTGAGTGGCACTGATCCAGAATATATTCCTGTAGATGACATCAATACAATCATTGCAAAGGTAAAGCAAACCAATACTTTATTGTTAGGAGGTACGCATGAGGTGCAATTTGTGTTCGATGATGACATCGTGTTTAATAAAACATTTTTGCCTTTCCACTCCAACGGAATGACATTGGAAGTAGAACTTTCGAATCAGGAGTGTTATTCGTCTACATTTTATTCGATAGGAGGTGGTTTTGTAGTCAAAGAACAAAATACTGAAAAAGACGACATCTCGGAGAATCAAATCACCGTTAAGTATCCAATAGACACAGCTGATCAGTTATTGCAATATGCGATTTCTGAAAAAATGAAAATTTCAGAAATAGTGTCCATTAACGAAAGAGCTTTTAGAGATGAAACAATCATAAGTTCGGAATTGCAACGAATTTGGCAAACCATGTTGGAATGTATGTACATAGGTTGTCATACAGAAGGAATATTACCTGGAGGACTAAACGTCAGACGTAGAGCCTTTGATATGCACAAGAATCTGATAGGCGAAGTGAAGTATACCAATTCTCAAGAATGGATTGGTGCAATCCGAAATACGGAGGTGAAATTTAGAGCAATTCTTAAATGGGTGAGCTGTTTTGCTCTTGCTGTTAATGAGGTGAACGCCTCGTTAGGAAGGGTCGTTACAGCACCTACCAACGGAAGTGCTGGGGTGATTCCTGCAGTGTTGATGTATTATATGGTTATAGAAAATCATCAGGCAGGAGAAAAAGAAATAGAACAATTTTTGAAAGTAGCGGGTATTATCGGAGCAATTTTTAAGAAAGGAGCTACCATTTCAGCGGCTATGGGAGGATGTCAGGCCGAAATAGGCGTTTCTTCAGCTATGGCTGCAGCGGCTCTTTGCGAACTACTTGGAGGAACGCCAGAGCAGGTGGTAATGGCGGCCGAAATAGCTATGGAGCATCATTTAGGGCTTACCTGCGACCCTATCGGAGGCTTAGTGCAAATACCTTGTATTGAGCGTAATACAATGGGAGCTATTAAGGCAATTAATGCCGCAGAACTGGCTTTAGAAACAGATGCCAAAAATGCCAAAGTACCGCTAGATAAGGTAATCAAAACCATGTGGCAAACAGCCTTGGATATGAATAATAAGTATAAAGAAACCTCTGAAGGAGGACTGGCAGTGGCGGTAAATATAGCTGATTGTTAAACATTATTGTTTATGAAGTATATAAGACTTACCAAAGAACAATTAGAAGAGTTAAATCAAGAGTTTGCCAAATTCCTAGCAGCACAGAACATTGATAGGAATGAATGGGAGGCAATTAAAAAAGATAAACCTCAAGTAGCTGAACAAGAGTTAGATGTGTTTTCGGATTTAATCTGGGAAGGAACGCTCAATAAGGCTAAATATTTGGAACAATTTTCGCCTCAATACGTTTTTTTGTTTGCCTTTGAACAAAAAAATGCTCAATCAATAATTGTCAAATCATTAAATTCAGAAATTGATTTGACAACACAACAAGGACTGAAGTGGTTACAAGAAAATATTTTTTCAGATCAGGTAAATTTGCTTAAAGGCTATAAGGAATTTGAAAACAGAAATGAGCAAATGTTCGATTTGATTAAAAAAGGAGCTCAAATATGTAATGGAGAATGGTTCGAAAATGTAAGCAAACATATTAAGTAGTATGTCAAAAAAAGTAGTTTTAATAACTGGGGCATCGTCAGGAATAGGCAAATCAATAGCGGAATATCTGTTGGACAAGGGCTATAAGGTATATGGAACGAGCAGAAATCCAAGCAAGTATCCGCAAAGTAAAGTCAATTTGTTGTCGTTAGATGTAAACAATATCCATACCATACAAAGTGTTGTAAATGATATTGTTAGACTCGAAGGGAGGATTGATGTGTTAATCAATAATGCAGGAGTAGGCATAGTCGGTGCTATTGAAGAAACTCCTATCGACCAGATGAAACACAATTTTGACACGAATTTTTTTGGACCTGTACAAATGATACAACAAGTGTTGCCCTCAATGCGTAAGAATAAAAGTGGACTCATAATAAATATCACATCAATTGCTGGATATATGGGACTTCCTTACAGAGGAATATATTCAGCCTCAAAAGGAGCTTTGGAATTGCTTACAGAGGCGTTGCGTATGGAGGTGGATCAGTTTGGTGTAACCGTAACCAACATAGCACCAGGCGATTTTGCTACCAACATAGCACAAGGAAGGTATCATGTTCCTTTACAAGAAAAATCAGAGTATTATGCTACATATCAAGCAATTTTGACCTTGATAAACGAGCATGTAAACGATGGCGGAGATACTATAGAAATGGCTAAAGCTGTCCATAAAGTGATAAATACCAAAGAACCTAAAATCCATTACAAAGTAGGTTCTTTTTTACAAAAAGTTTCAACCGTACTTAAAAAAATATTGCCAGATAAAATGTATGAAAAAATGCTGAAAAAGCACTATAAGATAGATGTATAATGCGGATTGATAATTTTTTAAAATGTAATGTTTTCCAGAAGTTTATAAGCGTTTTGTCATGCTTTTTAGTGTATATCACAGATGAAGGAAATAAAAGTATCGGAATAGAAAATACAGTAAAGAAAGTATTTTATAAACGATTTTTGGCAAAAGTAAACTCTGATAACCTTTTTTTAAATCATTTGAGTTTTTATCAAAAATAAAATATATTTGCTTTTTTGTATATACAATAATATGGTTTTCTAGGAAATAAAAAATATTTAAGTATGGATTTGTATGAAATAGCGGAAAGGAGTGTAGTTGGCTGTATATCAGGTAGGTATGTAGCTCCTGAGGTTGTGTGTGATTTTCTTCAAGGTAAGAATAATGTAGCGTTGATAGGTCATTCGACTCAGGGTAGAGCAATCCATCAGTATACTTTTGGAAGAGGGGCGACCAAATTGTTGATGTGGTCGCAAATGCACGGTAACGAGTCCACCACTACCAAGGCGGTGTTGGATTTGATAAATTTTTTGGAAAGCAATCAGGCGAGTGTATTGAAAGATAAATTTACAATCAGAATTATACCTATGCTTAATCCAGACGGAGCTTTGTTGTGGACTCGTAATAATGCTAATGATATTGACCTAAATAGAGATGCTCAGAATTTAACACAAGAGGAATCGAGGATTTTAAGAAGGATAATAGATGATTTTTCGCCAGATTTGTGTTTTAATTTGCACGACCAACGCACTATTTTTGGCCTAAAAGAAACCAAGCAACCAGCCACAATTTCATTTCTGTCGCCATCGTATAATCCTCAGAAAGAGATTAACAATGTCCGACTGAAAACAATGAAATATATTACCATAATGAATTCGGTTTTGCAGCAACATATTGCAGGGCAAATAGGACGATTTGATGATGGTTTTAATATTAATTGTATAGGCGACAAACTTCATTCTCAAGGTATTTCGACCATATTAATTGAAGCAGGTCATTTTCCGAATGATTACAATAGAGATATTACTCGAAAATATGTGCTTTTGTCAATATTAACGGTATTATTTAATTGGGATATTAAAAAGAATGATGAAGAAGTTATAAAAGAATATTTTAATATTTTTCAAAATGAAAAGATTTTTTTTGATGTTATCTATAAAAATGTGCTTATAAATTATGAAAATACAAAAAAAGTAATTAGTTTTGCAGTACAAATGTCAGAATCTGTCCAGCAAAATGAATTGTCCTTTGTAGGGAAAATAGCTCAGGTGGATAACCTTGAAGGGTATTTGGGGCATCAAGAGTTTGATTTGGGACAAATGTTGTATATGGATGGTAGGGCTAATATGCCAGAAGTAGGAGGTGAGGCTAATTTTACAATTGGCAATATCACTTTTGAAAATGGATTTCCAAAATAGAAAAACACTTACAAAAAATATTAATGTTATGAGCAGATTTCGATTAGATGAGATAGATCACAAGATCTTGGAAATGTTGATAGAAAATACCAGAACGCCTTTTACCGATATAGCCAAAAAATTGTTGATTTCGGCAGGTACAGTGCATGTTCGTGTAAAGAAGATGGAAGAGGCGGGTATTATTATAGGGTCGTCATTGGTGGTAGATTATGAAAAATTAGGTTATACTTTTGTAGCCTATATAGGTGTGTTTCTTGAAAAGGCTTCTCAAACAAAATTTGTGTTAGAACGATTGAAAAGTATACCTTACATTACAGAGGCTCACTTGGTTACAGGGAAGTATAATGTTTTTTGTAAAATCAGAGCCAAGGATATACATCATGCCAGAGATATAATCTTTCTGATAGACGATATAGAGGGCGTTTATAAAACTGAAACCATGTTATCATTAGAGCAAAGTCTTGAAGATACGACGCGTTTGATGCACACCATATTTAAGGAAATGTAATTTGTGATTACGATGAAAAAAGTTTTATTGTTATTGTTATTTGTAGCAGTGAGTTGTACAAAACAAGAGGGGAATCTGTTGTTCAAAGGCGAGGTTAAGGGGCTTAGTCAAGGCAGAATAATTGTACAACGATTACAGGATTCGATTCTGAAGCCAATTCATGTGATTGATTTTGATGGAAATTCCGAGTTTGAAACCTCATTTGATGTAAATCAGTACGAGGTATTGTATTTGTATTTGGACAGAGGCGTTACCAATTCATTAGACAATAATGTGGCTTTTTTTGCTCAACCTGGCAAGATGACGCTTACTTCTGATGTGAATAATTTTATTAATAAAACAGAAGTTACAGGCAATGAAAATCAAGAACTTTGGAATGAGTTCAAAAAAGTAAATAGAAATTTCAAAACCAAGAGATTGGCTCTGATAGAGGATAGATTTAAGGCTCAATTCGAGGGTAAGTCCAATAAAGTAGATAGCTTGATATTGGTTGAAGAAAAAATGGTAGAACGCAATTATTTGTACGGAATTAATTTTTGTATCAATAATGCTAATCGTCCAATAGCTCCATATATCGCCCTGACCGAATTGCACGATGTCAATGTGGAATATTTAGACACAATTAGTAAAAAAATGTCTGATGAGGTGTCGTCTTCCACTTACGGAAAAGCATTAAATCAATATATTCAGGAGATTAATATGTCTATAAAATAAATAAAAAATGTTTTTTAAATAAAAAAAGTGTATATTTGTATAGTTTGAAATTTTAAAATCAAAATGGTATGAAAAAACTTTACACACTAGCTTTAACAGTATTAGGAACTTTTGCCTTTGCTCAAACTCCATTAAATATAAATGGTAGTTTGGAAGAGTGGTCAGACGGAAATCTTCCTGCACAAGGATGGCACATGCAACCAGCTCCATTGTCGAATGGGATTATTACCAAAATTGAAGGAGATGCTCAAGACGGAGTTATTAGCCTGAAACTTAAATCTAAAGAAGGGAATACAGGTAATAACAATGTTAGTTTGCAAGATATAGAAATAGTTGGAGGACAGCAATATACTATATCTTATTGGTATAAATCTGCGGGGACGAATTTTAAATTTAGACATTGGGGACAATGGAGAACCTCTACAGGTAATATATCAGTAACTGACGATCCATTACAATCTATGGCTTATGCTCAGTATGCTGAAGGGTGGACTAATGTGGTTTTGACCTCAACAGCACCTGCAGAGGCTACAGTACTTAGACTTTCGTTCAGAAATTATACCAATAGCTCAGATGTATACATTGATAATGTGGTGGTTTCTACTTCGACAGTGTCTGTAGAAAGCAATTCGTTGAGTTCATTGTCTATCTATCCGAATCCAGTTACAGGTTCACAGTTTTTTGTGGATTCTGATAGTTCGTCTATGAAGTCGGTGGTTATTTTTGATGTATTGGGTAAACAAGTATTGTCTACAATGACATCATCAATGGTTAATGTACACGGATTACCAAAAGGAGTATATATTGTAAAGGTAAGTCAAGATGGTAATACAACGTCTAGAAAATTAGTGATAAAATAGTAGTTTATATAAGGTTAATTTTTTAGGTAAATCAAGGGGAGCTGTCCGAAAAGGGCAGCTTCTTTTTTGTATTATATAGGAGGGAGGGTTTTGTTATTTTTTATGAGATGAAAAATCGAATTTTCGAGTTCCCAAACAAGGAATATCTGTAAATAGTAAGGTATTTTATAAGTTGAGTATGAATTGGAATTGTGAACTTGGTAAAGAAAAAAGCTACCCTTTTTTAGGATAGCTTTGATGAATTATTCTTTTTGTAGAAGAAATTATTTTTTAAGTTTAGCAGAAAGTTCCATTGACACCGCCGAACGTTCCATTTTTAATTTTCCTGACATAGTTTCAATTACAATGCTGTCGGTTGCTATTTCTACGATTTTGCCATGTAGTCCACTTTTAGTAATAATTCTGTCGCCTATGCTCAATGAATTTTCAAATTCTTTTTCTTTTTTGATACGTTGCTGTTGTGGACGTATTATCAAAAAAAAGAATACAGCAAATATTAATAAATAAGGGGCAAATGCGGTTAAAATATCCATAATATAAAAGTTTTGTTAGTTTACGTTAGCTTTAATAGTTAGTACTTCGTTACCATCAAGGGTGTTTGTTTTGAGGGTAACGGTTTTGGTTTGTGATCCTTTGGAGTTTGGAGTAAAGGCAATTTTTACTTCTCCAGTTTCTCCAGGTTTTATAGGAGTTTGGGTATAGTCTGGAGTGGTACAACCACACGATGGCTTGGCTTCGATGATGACCAAATCAGCATTTCCTTCGTTCTTGACAACAAAGGTATGTTCCGTTTTTTTGTTGATTTCGAGTTCACCAAAGTCGTGCGTTCTGTTAGCTTCGGCTATTTTTGGAAAAGCATTGTTTTGTTCGGTTTGTTTTAACTTGGCTTCATCAAGTTTGGCAACAGCAGAGCCACCTTGATTGTTACAACCTAGGGCAACAAACACTAATGTTGCTAATAAAAGTTTTTTGTGTATCATAGTAATTAGATAATTTGGTTTATAATAATCCTCTTCCCATTTTAAGTTTTGTATTGTTTTCTTGGTATGTTTTGGATAAAACATTTAAAATTCCGTTGATAAAAATACAACTTCTTGGGGTTGAGTATTCTTTTGTTATTTCTAAATATTCGTTAATAGTAGCGTTAAAAGGGATAGAAGGGAAGTGTAAAAATTCACAGACAGCCATCTTCAGAATGATATTGTCAATATCAGATATACGTTCTTTATCCCAATTCAGTGCCTTATCAGCATATTCTTTTGATAATTCATTGTCTTTCAACAATGTTTTTCGGAATATTTGACGAACAAATTCCTTATCATCGTTGTTTTTGTAAAGCTTCATTAACTGAAACTCTTTGTCGTTAGTATCAATATCGCGAAGTTGCTTTAAAACCTGAGTGTTTATTAAGGCAATATCATCAGTCCAAGTGAGTTTATGCTCTTCCAAATAATTGTAAAATCGTTCGTTAGGAGCTATCACTTGTGCAAACAATTCGATTATAAATTCTTTGTCTTTTTCAAAAGTATGCTCTTTATCATTCATATAATTCTGGTAAATTTCACTTTTCTTGATTTCGTTTACCAGTACTATAATACAATCGTCATTAAGTTTCCAATTGTTGATTTTGTAATCGGCCAAAGCCATAGAAATAGCATTGCTTTCTGATAGTAACAAAAGAATGGCATTGTTGATAAATTTAGTATTTGGATTAAGTTCTTCCAAAGTAGCTAAATGTTTTCTTTTGGATTTTTCAATAAACTCTTCTTCGTAGTTTTTGATTTCAATCAGTGCACTTAACACCGTAAGATAAAGTATGTTTACATTTTCAATACTTTGAAGTAAAAATTTTTCTTCTTTAATAAGGTCTGAAGAATTATTCTGATGCATAGCATAGAGTGATTGCATCACTTTTATACGGATATGTCGTCTGTTTAACACTGTGAATAAGGAACTTAAATTGTTAAAAAACACAAAGCAAAATTATTTTGCTTTGTGTTAATATGATAATTATTATTTATTTTGAGCTTTTTTTTCGTCAATGCGTTTTTGAGCTGCTCTAAATGCCGCTTGGTGCGTAGTGATATTGTTTTCTTGAGCCAAGTTCAGAATATCAAGAGTGGTATTGAAGATGTTTTCGGTTCTTTTCATTGCCTCTTCTTTACCATAACCAACAATTTCTCCGTACACATTAATAATACCCCCAGCGTTAATCAAAAAATCAGGAGCGTAAACAATGCCTCTGTCTTTAAGGATTTGTCCATGAATATTTTCGTTAGCGAGTTGGTTGTTGGCTGCCCCAGCAATAACTTTTGCTTTGATTTTGTTTACAGTATCATCATTAATAGTAGCACCCAATGCACAAGGAGCGTAAATATCCACTTCCTCAGCGTATAAATCCGATCCTGTGTAAATAGATACATTGTTGTATTTTGATGCCACAGCCTCCAATTTTTCTTTATTGATGTCTGTAATAATCACCTCTGCACCTTCTTTAGCAAGGTAGTCTACAAGAGTTTCACCAACATGTCCAATACCCTGAACCAATACTTTTTTACCTTCGAGTTTTTCGGTTCCGAATTTGAATTTTGCGGCAGCTTTGAGTCCCATATAAGTTCCGAAAGCCGTTACAGGCGAAGGGTTTCCAGAACCTCCTTTACTTTCCGAAATACCTGTAACATGTGGTGTAATGGAATGAATCAAATCCATATCGGCAGTGGTAGTACCCACGTCTTCAGCAGTGATGTATTTTCCACTTAATGAGTGTACAAACTCTCCAAAACGCTTGATCATTTCAGGAGTTTTATCAGCTTTAGCATTTCCAATAATCACAGCCTTACCTCCACCCAAGTTCAATCCTGATACTGCAGATTTGTAAGTCATACCGCGTGATAGCCTTAATACATCGTTAAGAGCCTCCCATTCATTGCTGTATTGCCACATACGCGTTCCTCCCAAAGCAGGCCCTAGTGTAGTGTTGTGGATACCGATAATGGCTTTAAGTCCTGAGTCCTTGTCATGGCAAAAAACAATCTGTTCGTGTTCGTTAAATGATGGTTGCCCAAATACAGGATCTATTTTATGTAAATCTTGTGTAGTAGTTGTTGTAATTGTCATAATTGGTTATTTTACTAATTTTGGTACAAAAATAATTTTTAATCTATTATAAAACAAAAAAAATATACGATATTTGAACGTAAAAAAAATAATAATTTGTTTTAAACCAATATTAGGGTTTATAGTCTGGATATGAGTGAGTTAAAAGTTGTTAATAAATATTTTTTTAAATATAAATATCATTTTATAGGAGGTATTGTCATTACCATTATAGCTCAATTGTTTGCTTTGTACGTGCCCAAAACCATAGGCAAATCAATGAATTTGATTCAGGATTATCTTCAAAATCAGTCCGATAGAGAGCAAGTTTATGGGCTGTTAACCGATTATTTGTTGATTTTGATAGGTGCGGCATTAATGAAAGGTTTTTTTACTTTTTGGATGCGTCAGACATTAATTGTAATGTCAAGATTGGTTGAGTTTGATATGAAGAATGAGATTTATGCCCATTATCAAAATCTTTCGCAAAATTTTTATAAGAAAAATAAGATAGGCGATTTGATGAATCGAATCAGTGAAGATGTGGGTAAGGTGCGTATGTATACAGGTCCCGCGATGATGTATGGAATAAATACTTCCATAACCTTTATAGTGGTTATTATTCAGATGTACATTATATCGCCCAAATTGACGTTTTACACCTTGTTGCCCCTGCCCATACTGTCGTATAGTATTTTTAAATTGAGTAATGCCATTAATATCAGAAGTACGATTTATCAACAAAATCTTTCAAAATTGACTAGCTTTACTCAAGAGATGTTCTCTGGAATTAGGGTAATTAAAGCCTACGCTATAGAAAATGAAAGCGTGAATAATTTTGGTAAACTTGCTCAAGAAAGTAAAGAAAAGAACATGAAACTGGCGTTTTTGAACGCCTTGTTTATGCCATTGATGGTTTTCCTAATAGGTTTGAGTAATCTGATCGTGATATTTGTAGGAGGTATGTTGTATATCAATGCTGAAATATCACATATAGGAGTTATAGCGGAGTTTATACTATATATAAATATGCTTACCTGGCCAGTGGCATCTTTGGGGTGGATTTCGTCTATGGTGCAGGAGGCTGAGGCATCGCAAAAGCGAATTACAGAGTTTATGAAAGTAAAACCAGATGTCAAAAATAACAACCCAAACCAAGAACATATATCGGGTACAATTGCCTTTGAAAATGTAACTTACAGGTACGAAGATACGAATATTAAAGCCTTGGATAATGTTAGTTTTACTTTAGAAAAAGGAAAAACATTGGCAGTTTTAGGAAAAACAGGAGGAGGGAAGTCCACCATATTATCCTTAATAGGAAGGCTTTTTGACGTTCAAGAGGGGAAAATCTTAATTGACAATAAACCAATTGAACAGCTTAATTTAAAGAGTCTTCGAGATGCCATTGCCTTTGTGCCACAAGATGTGTTTTTGTTTTCCGATACCATCAAAAATAATATTCTTTTTGGAAATGCGAATGCTACTTTTGACGATGTTAAAAAAGTGGCTAATTGGGCGGTGGTGGATAAGGATATAGAAAAATTTCCAAAACAATACGATACGCTTTTGGGCGAAAGGGGAATCAATCTTTCGGGCGGACAGAAACAAAGGGTGTCTATAGCCAGAGCCTTATTAAAACAAGCACAAATTATGCTTCTGGACGATTCGCTGTCGGCTGTAGATACCGAAACCGAAGAAAAAATCCTCAAAAATATTGCACAGACTACAAAAGGCAAAACAACCATAATTGTAACTCATAGAGTGTCCACTGCCAAAAATGCCGATGCAATAATAGTGATTGATAACGGAAAGATAATTCAGCAAGGAACACACGAGCAACTATTGGAACAAGAGGGCTATTATCAAGAATTGTACAAACAGCAATTTTCCTAATCAATATTTTTATTGAAAACATTTGTATAATAATTATTTTTTTTAGAATTTTGAACCCGAATATTTTAAAAAAAGGATTTACAAAAAATGGAAGAAAGAGATTTTTTAGAGAAGGATGAGGTGTACTCTAAAGTACAAAGAGCAGGAAGAAGAACTTATTTTTTTGATGTAAGAGCTACCAAAGCAGAGGATTATTATATTACAATTACAGAAAGTAAGAAAATAACAGAAGAAGACGGCTCTTTTCATTTTAAAAAACACAAGTTGTATCTTTATAAAGAAGATTTTGCAGAATTTAAAGATAATCTAGAAGAGATGGTTGATTTTATTGCTAAGAAGCAAACTTCGTTATAGTATGTTTTTTTGATTGTTAAGTTGTTTTGACTCAAAGAGTTAAAACAACTTTTTTATTTGAATCAAATTTCTGTTTTACATGTATATCTTATTGGCATATTTCAAGTTTTTGTTGCATTCGACCAACCAACACGCCATACATTCGCCTTTTGTGTTCGATTTGGTAACCAAATGTTTTTACGACAAAAAATATTACAATCAATACCCTATTCTGAAAGAGTATCGGAATACGCTATTGAATGACAGTCGGATTATAGAAGTAACGGATTACGGTTCTGGTTCGAGAGTGTTTAAGGACAACAAAAGAAAGGTTCGTGCTATAGCCCAAAATGCAGGTATATCTTCGTACAGAGCCAAATTACTTTTTAGATTAATTCAATATTTTGCACCTCAAAATATTTTAGAAATAGGCACTTCATTAGGACTTGCTACCGTAAGTATGGCTTTGGCGAATCAGCAGTCCAAAATCACAACTCTTGAGGGATGTCCAAACACCTTGGCTGTGGCTCAATCCAGATTCAGTCAATTCAATTTGACCAACATCGAGGCAGTGGAAACAGAGTTCGGAAAATATTTAGACGATTTGGATAAAGATCAAGTTTTTGATATGATTTATTTTGATGGAAATCACTCAAAAGAGGCAACCTTAAATTATTTCCACCAATTACTACCTACCATTAATAACAACTCGGTTTGGGTGTTCGATGATATTCATTGGAGTACCGATATGGAACAGGCTTGGCAGCTTATTAAGCAACACCCACTAGTAACTGTAACTATAGATACCTTCTATTGGGGATTGGTATTTTTTAGAACAGAACAAGCTAAAGAGCATTTTGTAGTTAGAGTGTAATGATGTTAAACTCTTGACTAAGTGGTTTTTGTTGCTCAAAAAGTACTTCTAAAAATCTAGCTCCATATAGTTGATAAAATTCCGAAAAATTCAACACACGCTCCTGAAGATTATTGTTAGGAAATAGCTGATTATGAAGCTCTTCCACTCTTGAAAGTTTGTTCCCCAGCTTCTTTTTGTTGGCTTTAAATAATTTTTTTTCTAATTCATCTAACGATTTAAGCTGTTTTACCTCTTGGGCATTAATGGCTTTTATAAAAGAAATATCTGTGTCAGAAACCGCCTTTCGGAGTTGTTCTATTTGTATTTTAATCTGTTTACGAAGTAGTTCAAAATCAATATCCGTATCTGCCCATTGCTGGGTTTTTAGTTTTATCAAATCATCTTTTTTCAGAAATAAATCTTCTGTTGTAACGCCTAATTTTTCGAGTTTTTTTTGTTGTTTGTCGCTAATTAACAGCACGGAATTACGCAAAAGCAATATTGGAAAATCCAACTTAAAGGCATCGAAAGTCGATTTGAGTTCCAACCAATATGCCAACTCGCCACCACCGCCTATGTAACAGATGTTTGGAAGTATAACTTCTTGATAAACAGGTCTTAAAGCTACATTTGGGCTGAATCTCTCAGGGTTTGAATCTACCACAGATAGTAATTCGTCAGGTGTAAAGGTAAGTGAAGTATTCAATACCTTGTAGTTTTCGTCAGTGTCTTTGATAATGCGTTCACGGCTGTTTTCCGTAAGGTAGAATAAATTGATTTCTCGAGGTTTAATCTGAATGTTGTATCCAGAGAGTTGTTTGATAGTTTCGGAAATGTGTACAAATGATACCTGCTCCAGAAGTTCTTTTTTGATATAAGGAACAAACTCCCGTTTGAGTTCCGTTGTATTGGCATCAATAATCACCAGTCCATATTTGCCAAAAAGTTCGTTTACTAAATAACGTGTGGCATCGGCAAGATTTTGATGTTTTAGGTAGGTATTTTCAAATAAATTTCTTAAATAATCAGCATTTTTGGAAAAATTGCTGCATTTTGAAAATTCCTCAAATACTTCGTCTAGTCCATCGATTTGGTATTCTCCTACTGCTCCTCCTTGATAGTTATTCCAAGAGATTGTATTATTATTAAAGGAAAAATGATTAATTTCCTCAAAATCATGGTCTTCGGTAGCCATCCAATATACAGGAACAAAGTTGTAAGATGGAAACTCTTGTTGTAGCTCTTGGGTCAGATTGATGGTTGAGATGATTTTGTATATAAAATAAAGATGCCCTGTAAAAAGATTGAGCTGATGCCCTGTTGTAATGGTGAAAGTATTGTTAAGAGCCAGTAGTTCAATGTTTTTGGAGGTGAGAGTACTGGTATTGATATTACAATATTGTTTTCTGATAGACTTGACCAATACCTCTCTATTACAGTTGTTTTTTCGTTGAAGAATCTGATTTTTAAAATTTTCTAAAGTAGGAAAATTTCCGTAAAAAGATTTTAATTCTTTTTTCTGATTGAGATAATCTGTTATAATCTTTGAAAAATATCCTGAATTTTGAAAAGTAATAGGCATAATTTGTTATAAATTAGGTTCGTAAGCAGTAATATCATCTTTGAGCCATTTCGGAAGTTCAAGACTTTTTTTGGCTTTAATATCAAAATATACTTGTGTACTTTTGCCCTTTGCGTGTATTTTGGTATCCCTGCCTGATGTGCTGGTAATTAGGTATTCCAATTCAAAACTTTTGTTACCCAGTTGGGTGGTTCTGATCCATATTTGAGGATTTTTGTCAGTAATTTTCAATTCCACATAATAATCTGCTTCGATATGAGCTATCAAAAACATGTGTTTGGTCCAGTCCCAATTGTTTGAAGCACTGAGCATATAACCGCCTCGATTATCTTGAAAATATTCAAAAAATATCACATTATTAACGTGTCCTATCGGATCTAAATCATTCCAACGGATATGTATCGGACTTGAAAATCTAAACTTTTTTATGTCAATTTGATTCATTCTAATTATTTTTTTGATGTTTGTATTTGAATAAAAATCCAAATAAAATGGCAATTATAAGGGCGTATAGGGCAAAAATAGTCCACGAAATCTGCCACCCTTTGAGTTGTTCGGTAGCTGTATGATTCGTAAATACAAAGTGATTAACCACCGCCTGAGCTCCCAACATTCCGATAGTTGCCCCAAGTCCGTTGGTCATCATCATAAAAATACCTTGTGCAGACGAACGCATTTCGGTAGAGGTCTTGCTATCGATGTAAATAGAGCCTGACACATTAAAAAAATCAAAAGCAATACCATACACTATCATCGATAATACGAAAAATACAATGCCACTACTAGGATTTCCGATAGCAAATAATCCAAATCGCAATGACCAAGCTACCATTGCCATAAGCATCACTATTTTGATTCCGTATTTTTTTAAGACAAAAGGAATAAGCAATATACAAAGCGTTTCGGATATTTGTGATAGCGAAATTAAAGCGTTGGCATTGTGAGTTCCCCAACTAGAGGCGTATTCTGGAATATCTTTAAAGCTAGATATAAAAGGATTCGCATAGCCATTTGTTATTTGTAAGGATACGCCCAAAAACATTGAAAATATAAAGAAAACGACAGTGTTTCGGTCTTTAAAAAGATTGAAAGCCCTCAGTCCGAGCGTATTAGCCAAACTTCTTTTTTCGGAATTATTTTTTACTGGACAATACGGAAGGGCAAAAGAGTATATAAAGAGCAATAGACTTAGTATTCCAGATAAAAAGAATTGGTTGTAGTTGTTCTGAAAACTATTGAAGTTGGTGTTGTTTGCAAAACTTAATTTCAGTTCTCCATTTTCAAAACCAAGAAAATTGACCATAAGCATTCCTACAATAAATCCAATTGTGCCAAATATACGTATGTACGGAAAATGTTTAGTGATGTCCAACCCCTTGCTAGACAGGCTGTAGTACGACACTGAATTGGAAAGTCCGATAGTAGGCATATAAAACAATATGCTTAGGGTGTATAGCAAAAATAAGGTGTTGAAAGATACTCCTGAGCCACTAACCATTCCGTAATATCCTGCCCCAATGATAAATACTCCTGCCAACAGATGTGCATATCCTAAAAGCCTTTGTGCAGGTATCCATCTGTCGGCAATGATGCCCAAGAGGGTTGGCATAAATATAGAAACGATTCCTTGCATGGCGTAGAAAAGACCTATTTTTGAGGCCAGATTTATACTACTGAGATAGTTGCCCATTGAGGTAAGATAAACACCCCAAACGGCAAACTGAAGAAAGTTCATGAGTATCAGTTTATTTCTAACCTCAAGCATAACAACAATTTTTAGTATTGTTCTTTTTCGTTCGGAAAATCACCAGATTTTACATCAGTAATATAATTTTTAATAGCATTGGTCATCAGTTCGTGTAAATCTAAGTATCTGCGTAAAAATCGAGGGTTGAACTCGTTGTTCATTCCCAGCATATCGTGAGCTACCAACACTTGTCCGTCTACGCCATTACCAGCTCCAATTCCTATAACAGGAATCGATATGCTTTGGCTTACTTTTTGGGCCAAATGAACAGGTATTTTTTCTAAAACTAAAGCAAAACATCCGAGTCTTTCGAGCATTAGAGCATCTTCAAGTAACTTTTCGGCTTCCATATCCTCTTTGGCACGTACTGTATAGCCTCCAAATTTATAGATTGATTGTGGAGTGAGTCCTAAATGCCCCATCACAGGAATACCAGCGTTGAGTATTTTCTTGATACTGTCTTTAATCTCGCTGCCACCTTCGAGTTTTACCGCATGAGCTTCGCTTTCTTTCATTATCCTAATGGCAGAATGTAACGCTTTTTTGGGATTGGACTGATAGCTTCCAAAAGGCAAATCAACCACTACCAAACTACGACTAATAGCTCTGACAACACTAGAGGCGTGGTATATCATTTGGTCAAGCGTGATAGGAAGAGTGGTTTCGTATCCTGCCATCACATTACTTGCCGAATCACCCACCAATATAACATCGATACCAGCCTTATCAATCATTTTTGCCATCGTAAAATCATAGGCAGTAAGCATCGAAATCTTTTCTTTGTTTAGCTTCATTTCTTGTAATGAACGTGTGGTAATTCGTTTATAATCTTTTTTAGCTACAGACATTTTTAATCAAATTTATAAAAAACAAATGTACAAATTAAAGTTTTACGATTAGTAAATTATGGGTATAAATTTTTAAGAATAGAAACGTAAAAATATTATCCAAAAGGGTGTTTTGAAAGGCTATTTGTTGTAACTTTGCAGGAGTATAATAATCAAAAATATTAAAATTATGGCATTAGTAGGCAAAAAATTTCCGAACATTACAGTTGATGCAATCTCTTATATGGGAGATAATTTAAGAATCAATGTGTTGGAAGAAGCAGTGAAAAACAACAAAAAAGTATTGTTGTTCTGGTATCCAAAGGATTTTACGTTTGTATGTCCGACAGAGTTACACGCTTTTCAAGAGGCATCAGCAGAGTTTGCTAAAAGAAATACAATGGTAATTGGTGCTTCGGTAGATACTAATGAGGTACATTTTGCGTGGCTTAATGTATCTAAAAAAGAAGGTGGTATCGAAGGAGTTGAGTATCCGCTATTGGCAGATACAACGCGTAATCTTTCAAAGGCATTGGGAATATTAGATGCAGATGAAGTGTATGATGAAGAACTTGATGATGTTATCATTGAAGGGTCAAATGTAACGTACAGAGCTACTTACCTAATAGACGAAACAGGTAAAATATTCCACGAAAGCGTTAATGATATGCCACTTGGGCGAAATGTAAAAGAATATTTGCGTTTGATTGATGCGTATTCGCATGTTCAAACTCATGGTGAGGTATGTCCTGCTAATTGGGAAGAAGGCAAACAAGCAATGAACGCTGACAGAAAAAGTACTGCAGAATATTTGGCTCAAAACTAATTTTTAAAACCTATTTAGTATGTTATTAGAATTGGAATCAGATGATTTGCAAGAAATTGTAAATTCAAACCAAAAAGTAGTGGTGCAATACTCGGCATCGTGGTGTGGCAATTGCAGGATAATGAAACCAAAATTTAAAAAATTAGCTACCGAAACAGAAGGTGTAACTTTTGTAATAGTTGATGCAGAGCTATTTCCAGAGTCTAGAAAATTAGCCAATGTGTCTAATTTGCCTACTTTTGCAACCTTTGTAGACGGAAAGTTGGTAGGGGAGACACAAACCAACAAACAAGAAGTATTAAAAGATTTAGTAAATGAAATTACCAGTAATTAGACATCTTGTACAATTTGCTCAAGATAACGACCAAGATTATATAGTTGAGGCTATTGAGGTATTGGAAAATCTGACAGAGTTATCATCGCTTAAAGATGAAGAGGTAGATGTAATAGCCGAGCTTATATCGAATATGTACGGAGCTTTGGAGGTTTACAAACAAGTTCAACAGGGAGTAGATAACAAAGAAGCATTGAACGCATTTATGAAAAGAGTACAAGGCTCAATAGATAAATAATTTGTTTGGTTTTTTGAATTCAAAAAGCAGATTGCCTGTGGGTAATCTGCTTTTTTTGTGGTGTAAATATGGATTGAATAGTGTTAAAATTTTTAAAAATGGTTAAAAATAACAATTCAAGTCGATATAATAAATTGGGTTAAAAGTTAAAGTTTTGAGATGAGTGTAAAAGTTAAAAAATATTTTTTTTTTTGAATTTTGTAAGTTTGTTATAAGGTTTCTTTAGAAAGGTTAAGAATAATGTTTAATTTAAAATGTAGAATTTATGAGAAAAATTTATTTAAGTTTATTCATTATCTTTTTCAATTTTTTAAATGCACAAGATAATGAAACGTTCGGATGTTATGTAGATAATACATCGTTTGGTAATTCGGTTTATTTTAATCCATTAAATAAACCACATGTTTATTCTGGTTCAACTGATGTTAATGTATTGGCAAGTTTTGAACCTATAAGTTTTGATATTTATTTTTGGATAGTTCAACCCAAAAATTCATCAGAAAGAGAGGATGATATTGTTACTTATAAACACATTGAACAAAACCTCATAAGAATTAATCAGTTGTTCAGACCCATGAATATTTGTTTTGTTTTAAAGGGATATGATTATATCGATACTCATCAAATATATGAAAATACCTCTTATGGGGCAGTGTTAGGTTATGCAAATGCAAATGGAAAATTTTCAAACAATTCATTGAATGTTTATGTTGTGAAAACTTTAAATGGTTATAATGGAGCTGCTAGTGCCAATTCAGATGGAATTGTTTTAAAAAGATCACATTTTATAGGAAAACACCAAACAATACCAGGCAATTTATTAGCTCATGAAATAGCACATACTTATGGTTTGGCACACCCTTGGGGGGAAGGATTACCCGCATATACTTTTGAGCATGTTACAAGAGACTCTAACAATCCTAATTATAATGCTTTAACTGCAGGTGATTGTATAGCTGATACTCCTGCGATGGTTAGTTTTTGGAGTGAGTTTGCTGTTGGAGGTAGTATTTTTGATGTGATAGATCCATATACTTGTGAATATTTAGGTAATGGTACAGATGTTTTGGGAGTACCCTTTGAATTAACTCCTAATGATGTTGGAAATGTTATGGGATATACATGGCAACCTTGTATAGATACTGGTTTTACTATTGGTCAGGGAATTAGATTGAGAGAGTATATTGCTGATCCAAGTAATAGTTATAGGCCTAGTATTAAAGCAAAGAGGAATGATGTTCCTAATATAGACTTGTATATGAAGGATGATTATAGTGATTTTGGAATAGAACCAAATATAAATTCTCAATATATTTGGAATAGCAAAGATATTTGGGTAAGAAATCAGACAGATCTTGTTGAAGAACATCAAAATCCTATTTATCACCCAACATCGATAAATTATGTATATGTGAGAATTTACAATAGGGGTTGTAGTCCATCGAATGGAAAAGATAAGGTTAGATTGTATTGGTCAAAGTCGGTTATTAATCCAGAGTGGGATTTTCATTGGAAAGAAACTAATACATTTAGTAATGGAGCACCAGTAGGTGGTTTTATAGGAGAAATTGCTATACCACAAATAGAATCAGGTGGTTCTGTTGTATTATCAATACCTTGGACTTCTATGCCAAATCCTAATTTTTATGGCAATTTAACAACAGAGCCTTGGAATTTCAGTATTTTAGCAAGAATAGTTTCAGAAGACGATCCTGTAGCTTTTCCCGAAGTCGAAAATTTATCTGTAAATGTTAGAAATAATAACAATCTTGCATTGAAAAACGTTAATGTTGTTGATTTAAGATCTACTTTAAATCCATTCGGAAGTGTTTTAGCTTTGGATAAATCAGCGTCTGGTAATGTTTCTATAGAATTCAATGTAAATGATTTTGAACAAGGTTATAATATTTTCGAAGAAGCGGAGATAGTATTGACATTGGATAATTCTATGTTAGATGCATGGATTGAAGGAGGGCAAATATTAAATCAGATAGAACGTGTTTCACATAACAAATTCATTGTAAAAAATCAAGAGGCATATATGAATTTTAATCTAAACGAAGAATCTATAGGAATAATGGATTTAAAGATTCATTTTCTTACAAAAAATGTAACTGAAAAAAATAACTTTGAGTTACATGTTGTTCAAAAAGATTTAGATAATAATATTGTTTTAGGAGGTGAAACCTATAATATCATTAAAGGAAACAGACAGTTGTTCAACGCTTCAGTTATAAACAAAGAATTAAACACAGAAGACATGTATTTAACTTTATCAGCTAACAATATTGACGAAGAAGCAGTATATAATTGGTATGACGAAGAAGGAAATTTATTATATGAGGGATTGAATTTTTCAACTTTTGCTCAAATAGGACAAAAATTTAAGTTGGAGGTATTAGCCTTGAATGATGGGTATAAAGACTATTTGGAAGTAGAAGTATCTCAATCTACAAATAATAGTTTAAGTATCCATCCTAATCCAGCTACTGATAAAATTACGGTTAGTTATATTGCTAACAGTAATAATTCAGCGTATTTGTCTATTATACCAATGAACAACGTACAAGGTGTATTTAATAATTATTTACTAAACACTTCAGAAGATCAAATAGAAATCAATATTAACAATTATTTGAATGGTTATTATATTGTGAGTCTGATAATTGATGGTGAAGTTGTTAATTCTAAAATATTTGTCAAACAATAAATTTTAATTCATTATGAAAAAGATAGTTTATACATTAGGACTTTTATTAGTAGCCTTTGCTGTTGAAGCTCAGACTGTATCTATTCCAGATGCTAAATTTGAAAACCAATTGCTTCAGCAAGGGATAGATACTGATGGACAAGTAAATGGAGTCATTTCTTTATCTGATGC
Organism: Bacteroidota bacterium; assembly: GCA_030528745.1. Taxonomy (GTDB): domain Bacteria; phylum Bacteroidota; class Bacteroidia; order Flavobacteriales; family Flavobacteriaceae; genus Flavobacterium. The sequence continues at coordinate 1,193 of JAUMYH010000016.1, read as the reverse complement.
TTTAGCTGTTACCTCATTGACAATAATGCCAGAAAATCCACAATCCAATTGTAACGAACCTGATTATCGCGATTGTTATATCAGAGATTTTACAGGTTTGGGGGCTTTTGCAAATATACAAGAACTGCGTATTCAGCTTGTTTTTTTAGATGAATTGGATTTGAGTGGCTTGGTAAATCTTAAAAAACTAGAACTTTATAGAACAAATTTATCATCTATTGATTTGTCTCATAATACCCTGCTCGAAGAAGTGCGAATTCCTATGGGTGATGATACGCCTCCGATGAATAATATACAGGAATTAAATTTGTCTAACAACCCTCATATCAAGACAATATATACGCCAGGAATGAATAAACTTGACTTGCGAAATGGCAATAACAATCCTGAAATGACCATACATGTAGGGTGTTTGTGGTGTCAGACTGTAGGTCAGATACACTACAATGTCTGTATAGCTGTAGATAATCCTGAGGTTGCCAATCAAGGTCAGTTTCCTTACTCTGAATGGGAAATCAATCATCTGGAGGTTTCGTATAGCTACGGAAGTAATACAGAAAATTGTAGCTTAAGTGTTGATAATCATGCAAATAATAAGTTTGTAATATTTCCTAATCCTACATCAGATTATATTACAATCACCTCGGATACCAATATGTCTGTCAATAAAGTAGAAATTTATGATTATCTAGGACGATTGGTAATGCAACCTAATGTTAATGACAATCGTCTGCTGGTATATGGCTTATTAAGAGGGAGTTATTTAGTTCGATTATCTACATTGGAAGGAATTGAAACCCATAAAATTGTTGTAAATTAAGAAAAAAACACTTGAAAATATCGATAGGATTTAACAAGTTAAAATGTCATATTAAAAAAGCTGTCCGAAAAATCTTGGACAGCTTCTTTCTTTTTATGCCAACTTCACCACCAAATCATCGCCCTCTTTCTCAACTACGGCTACTTTTTTGCCAGTTAGCCCTTTAATGGTTTTGTCCCATTTTTTGTTGGACAATCCTGATTGCGTTTTCAGTTCCTCCAACGGAAGTGTTTCTGCCTTTTGTAGGATTTCAAACACCATTTTTTCGTCTTCGTTTAGTTCAATTTCCTGTGCGGCTCGCACCTGCGGCTTCATTTGTGGGAAGAAAAGCACTTCTTGTATGCTCTCGTTGTTGGTCAGGAACATTATGAGC
>JAUMYH010000015.1 GCA_030528745.1 Bacteroidota bacterium | reverse complement strand
ACGAGAGATTTTGATTCACATTAAATTGTTTCAGATGTGCTGCCGTATTAGCCTCCACAATATTCAGTATATAGAAACCGATACTTATCAGTAAGGACAAATCCCTATTTCGTTGAAATATCTTTTGGGCGTATACCAATTTGTCATTACTCAAATAGCTACTTCCCTGAAATTCGTCATCGCTAAAACCTGCCAATCTGCGTTTGTAAGCATCTCTGTATCTGTTGTATAATTTATCATTATAAAAATAAAAATACGTACTCGTACCTATTGCGGCATATACTATCGGAACTTTCCAATAATCTTTATTGTATATTTGTCCCAACCCAGGCACTAACGCCGAATAAAAAGCTGCTTTAGAAGGGCTTAACGGATCTTGAACTGTTTTTATTGTCGATTCTTTACTTACAAACAGAGTAGTCTCCTGTGCCTTCAGCCCCACAGTAAACCAAAAAACAAGTATGTAAATTAGTTTTCTCAATTTTGTTTTATCAAACTTAATATTCTTTGCAAATCGTCTTCAGACTTAAACGGAATCACAATCTTCCCCTTACCATTCGAAGCCGATTTGATTTCTACTTTTGCTTTAAAATAATCTTTAAAGGCCTTTTGGGTTTCTTCTGGTATTTCGATTGTATCTACTTTTGTTTTTTCTTGCTTAACCTCTTTCTTTGTCTGATACTTTCTGACCAAATCTTCAGTTTCTCGAACCGACAGATTTTCTTTTACTATACGACGATAAATATCAATTTGTTCATCTTGACTTTCAACCGTAATAAGCGTACGTCCATGCCCCATTGATATAAAACCATCTCTGATTCCTGTCTGAATAATAGGGTCTAACTTCAACAATCTTAGATAGTTGGTTATGGTTGAGCGTTTTTTGCCCACTTTATCACTTACTTGTTCTTGAGTAATTCCTATTTCATCAATCAGACGTTGATAGGACATTGCCACCTCAATAGGGTCAAGATCATGACGTTGAATATTTTCGACCAACGCCATTATTAATGAGTCATTATCATTGGCAATGCGGATATAGGCTGGTACAGTAGTAAGCCCTGCCAACTTACTAGCACGTAATCTGCGTTCTCCCGAAATCAACTGATATTTATCAAAACCTACCTTTCGTACTGTAATAGGCTGAATAATACCCAATTCTTTGATTGAAGATGCCAATTCGTGCAGTGCCTCTTCATTGAAGTTAGTACGAGGTTGAAATGGGTTTATTTCAATAGAATCTATCTCTAATTCTACTACATTTGCTACTACCTTTTCGGCACCTTTATCTTCAATAGATTGTATATTATTTGTAGGATCTTTCAACAAAGCGGATAGTCCTCTGCCCAAGGCTTGTTTTTTTGCCATTTTATTCATACTCTACTAACTATTTTTTTTGATGATTTCTTCTGCTAATTGTAAATAATTTGTAGCCCCTTTGCTGGTAGCGTCGTAATTAATAATGCTTTCGCCAAAACTTGGAGCTTCTGACAATTTGATATTGCGTTGAATAATGGTTTTAAACACCATCTCCGAGAAGTATTTATGCACCTCATCGGCTACCTGATTCGAAAGCCTTAACCTAGAATCGTACATAGTAAGTAGCAAACCTTCTATATCCAAACTAGGATTGTGAATTTTCTGAACGCTTTTTATGGTGTTGAGCAATTTACCCAATCCTTCCAAAGCAAAATATTCACATTGAATTGGAATTATCACAGAATCGGCACCTGTTAGTGCGTTAAGCGTAAGCAACCCTAACGATGGGGCACAATCGATCAATATATAATCGTACTCATCTTTGACATCAGCTATAGCTTGTTTGAACATATATTCTCTGTTTTCTTTGTCTACAAGCTCTATTTCAATAGCTACAAGATCGATATGAGCAGGAATAATATCAACATTGGGTGTATTGGTCTGATGAATAGTTTCTCGAATAGGCTCAGAATGTTCAAGCATTTGATAAGTTCCCTTTTCTATATTTTCAATATCCAAACCTAAGCCCGAACTTGCATTAGCCTGTGGATCTGCGTCTATTAATAGAACCTTTTTCTCTAATACCCCTAAGGCTGCTGCCAAATTTACAGAAGTTGTAGTTTTGCCAACTCCACCTTTTTGATTAGCAATAGCAATTATTTTACCCATTTTGTTTTTCTAAAATTAGTCCGTAAAAGTACAAAAAAAATAAATTAAATGTACTTTTTTTAGACATGTTAACGATAATTTGATTGTTTAAACCTTTTTACCCCACCCTAACCCTAACTAAAAAAGAGAGTTACAGAGATTTTCGGTACAAAAATAAATTTCAATCACACATCACTCCTTATTTATAATACAACTGGAAATTTTAAAATTCAAATAAAAATATGTAAGTTTGCTTTCTAAATTTTTTATTCAAAACTATGCCTAAAATTTCTACAAAAGGAATTCAGATGCCTGAATCTCCAATACGCAAACTAGTCCCTTACGCAGAAGCTGCCAAAGACAGAGGCACTAAAGTATACTACTTAAACATTGGACAACCTGACATCAAAACCCCAGAAGTAGCACTTAACGCAGTCAAAAATACAGACATTTCGGTATTAGAATACAGTCATTCTGCTGGATTTGATAGCTACAGAACCAAACTTGCCAAGTATTATCAGAATATTGGCATTGCTGTAGAAAAATCTGACATTATCATCACAACTGGAGGCTCTGAAGCCCTTATGTTTGCTATGGGCTGTACTATGGATGCTGGTGATCAAATTATTATCCCTGAACCATTTTATGCCAATTATAACGGATTTGCCACCTCGTCAGGAATCACTGTGGTGCCTATTTTCTCTGACATCAACACTGGATTTGCCCTTCCGCCTATTGAAGATTTTGAAAAACTCATTACTCCCAAAACCAAAGCAATCCTGATTTGCAACCCAGGAAACCCTACTGGGTACGTATATTCAAAGGAGGAATTATTAAAACTAGCTGATATTGTCAAAAAACACGATTTATTTTTAATTGCAGACGAAGTTTATAGAGAATTTATCTACGATAACGAAGTACAACACCATTCTATTCTGGAAATAGAAGGACTCGAAGAACACGCCATCATGATTGATTCCGTATCCAAAAGATACAGCATGTGTGGTGCCAGAATCGGTTGCATTGTTTCTAAAAACAAAGAAGTAATGCGTACGGCTATGAAATTTGCACAAGCCAGACTTAGTCCTCCTACCTATGCACAAATTGCTAGTGAGGCAGCACTAGAAACACCAAAATCTTATTTTGATGAAGTTTCTAAAGAATACAAAGAACGCAGAGACATATTGATCAAGGAACTAAAAGAAATCAAAGGAGTAAAAGTTGCCACGCCTAAGGGAGCTTTCTATTGCATTGCCGAACTTCCTGTAAAAGATGCCGACCATTTTGCTCAATGGTTACTCGAAGAATTTCAATACGAAAACCAAACTGTAATGGTTGCCCCAGCAAGTGGTTTCTATTCTTCTAAAGGTATCGGAACAAATCAGGTTCGTATTGCCTATGTACTCAACAAAGAAGATTTGACCAAGGCTGTAACCGTACTCAAACAAGCACTTGAAGTATACAACAACTAAACATACACATCGCAAGAGATTAATTACAAACCTCTTGCGATATTTCACTTAAATTAATACTTAGATGAATATTTTATTGCACCCTACTTACTTTCCGAGTATTTCCCATTTTGTGGCTCTATCACAGGCAGAGCATATTACCTTTGAAGTTGAGGATAATTTTCAAAAACAGACACTTCGAAATCGGACATATATATACAGTGCCAACGGAAAACAACTATTGAACGTACCTGTACAACATTCGGGCAATCCTTCCAATCGAAAATACAAAGATATCCGTATCGATTACAGTGAAAACTGGCAAAAAATCCACTTCAAATCACTCGAAATGGCATATCGAAGCTCTCCATTTTTTGAATATTTTGAAGATGATATCCTGCCTTTATTCACCAAAAAACACAACTTCTTGATGGATTATAACTATACAATACTTGAGGTATTAACCCATATACTGGGCGTAAAAATCAATTACAATCAAACCTCAGAGTATCACAAAGCACCTATCGGAATTACCGACTACAGACCTTTGGTGGATAGCAAAAAAAATAATTTTTCCTTTGAACCCTACACCCAAGTATTCGACCAAAAACACGGTTTCATTTCAGATTTATCTATTTTAGATTTGATTTTTAACGAAGGAAAATACGCTCTTGATTACCTCAACAATCAAAAACTCTTGCTTTAAATCATTGTGAAGAGGTATTTTTGCATATTATTTCTCATCATCTACAATCTTGCTTTTTGTCAGAATTTTTACCTTAATTTCACCCCTGAAGACAGCTCTGAACAAAAGCAAATCAACAACCTAATATACAACAAGTTACACAAATCACCCAAAACACTCGATTCCTACACCAAACAACTTTCAGATTCATTACACAAACAAGGTTTTTTACAAAACAGAATCAATTTTATTCAAAAAACAAACGATTCTACCTTTGTCTACGAGTTATGGTTGGGCAAAAAAATCAATTCCTTAAAAATTTACACCTCCGACAGCTCTATGGTTCGACAATTAAACATCATCGAATCGGACACTATTACCATCGAATTTCAGAACATACAACCTTTTCTGAACGAAATTGTCAAAAAATTAGAACATCAAGGCTATGCCACCTCCAAAATTCAACTTACCAAATTCAGACAACAGAACGACACTCTCCTTGCTACCCTATCCGAAGAAATTGATTTTAAACGAGTTATAAATGATTTGGTTGTTGTAGGTTATGGTAAATTTCCAAAAGGGATTCTCAAAAATTTGAAGAAAAAATACCGCCATCAGACCTTTAACAACCAAACTACTACTCAACTTACAAAGCAGATTCAAAAATACAACTTTGTGAATATTTCCAAAGCCCCAGAAGTACTTTTTACCAATCAAGCAACACGCATTTTTCTGTATTTGGAAAAAAAACAAGCCAACACTTTTGACGGATACATCGGATTTGGAAACAATAACGACAGTAAAATTTCATTCAATGGTTATGTCGATTTACACCTCAAAAATATATTGAATGCAGGTGAAGACTTCAAGATTTACTGGAAAAATGACGGCTCAAATCAAGAAACCATCAACATCGAAGGCGAACTGCCATACCTATTCCAAACACCATTTGCCCTAAAACCCAAATTAAATATTTTTAAACAAGACTCTACATTCCAAACCACCAAATCATCTATCGATTTGGGATATTACCTCAATTATAATACTCGGATATATCTGGGCTATCACAATCATGAATCTAACAGTATTACCCAGAATATCAACGCTATGGAAGATTTTACCAGCAAGTTCCTTAGCCTTAGTACAACATATTTTTTCACCGACAATAACTACTCGATATTTCCTTTAAAAACCAAAATAAATTTCAAAACAGGATTTGGAAACAGAACAACAGAACAATTTACAACCCAACAATATTACATAGAACTCAACGGACATCACAACGTATATCTCAATTCCAAAAATTCCATAAATACTCGTTTAGAGGCTTATTATTTACATAGCAATCAATATCTTACAAACGAAATGTATCGGACAGGCGGCATACATTCTATTCGAGGATTCAGAGAAAATTCACTCCAAGCCAATATTTTTTATAGTCTTCAGCTCGAATACCGCTATCTACTAAATCCAACACTATACGTGCATTCTATATCTGATATTGGTTACTTAATTGACTACGTAAATCAACAAAAACACCAATTATACGGAATAGGATTCGGCTTTGGAATATTTACCAAAAACGGACTTTTTCATATATCGTACGCCAATGGAAGACAAAAAAACGTACCTATAAAATTATCCAATTCTATCGTTCATCTGAGTTTCAAAACAACATTTTGATATTTTTTTCAACATTTTTTTTATTGATTTAATAAAATAATTATATTTGTGCTTTTCAAAATATTATTTTACGATGAAGAAGTATTTATTAGGATTAGGATTGTTATGTACTACTTTTTTAGTAATGGTTTCATGTTATGTCGAGCCTTTAGCTCCTGGTGTTAAACTAGATCCTTTGGCAGAGGAAGAAATACGCTTTAAGGTATCTATGCAAGACACAGTATTTGTGGCCGATACGGTTAGAGCTGAAGTGCAATCTGGTACAATCAGAGTTATTGCTCGTAATACAGGGCTTGGGCGTTTTAACTTAAAGGTTAATGGTGTTAATCTGGGTGAATATACTAACGAAAGTGCCGAAATCATTTATACTAATATTGACCATACGGCTATTTACACCAACACCAATCCAGACACTGGAAGTCGTACGGCTACTATTCGTATTACCTCTATTGACTACGAAAACAAGAAAATTTCTGGAACATTCTCGTTCCTAGGTTACAAACAAGGCTCAAATCATACTTTACTATTTACCGATGGAGCTTTTACTAATGTATCGTATAACTAACAAAAAAATCGGACAATTGTCCGATTTTTTTGTTGCCTTAATTTTATTAATTACTTCCAAACGCTCTTTTTAACAAACTTTCTATTTTTGGTGTGTTGCCTCGAAAAGCGATGTAGAGTTCCATAGGGTCTTGTGTCCCTCCGCTGGAGAGTAGTTTTTTATATTTCTGAGCCGTTTCTGGGTCAAAGATTCCATTTTCTTTAAAATATTGGAAAGCATCCGCATCCAAAACTTCTGCCCATTTGTACGAATAATATCCCGCAGAATATCCTCCTTGGAAGATATGTGAAAAACTTGTACTTATAGCCGTTTCAGGGGTTTTAGGATAAAGATTAGTGCGTTCAGTAATGCTATCTTCAAAGGTTTTTATATCAAAATTACTATCGTTAATTTGGGTATGATATGCCATATCTAAAAGTCCTAATCCGAGCTGTCCGAGCGTTTGATAGCCTTCCATAAAACTTTTAGAAAGAGATAGTTTTTCTATTTTTTCATCAGAAAGCACCTCCCCTGTTTGATAATGCTTGGCGAAGGATTTTAGAAATTCAGGCTCATAGCAATAGTTTTCTAAAAATTGTGATGGCAGTTCCACAAAATCCCATTTTACAGATGTTCCCGAAAGATTAGGGTATTGCGTATCCGCCAAAAGTCCGTGTAAGGCATGTCCAAACTCGTGGAATAGCGTCGTAACCTCTTGGAAAGTGAGCAAACTCGGCGTATCGGCGGTAGGTTTACTAAAATTGCATACCACCGAAATATGAGGGCGATAGTTTTCACCATTTTTCTTATACTGATTACGATAGCTAGTCATCCATGCCCCTGCTCGTTTGCCTTTTCTTGGGTGATAATCTACATAGAGTATGGATTCTTGTCCTGACGAAATGACTTTATATACTCGGACTTCCTCGTGGTATTTTTGCACATCGTAAATCTCTTCAAATTGTACATCAAATAGTTTTCCAGCCAACTGAAATACAGCATCTTGTACCTTTTCGAGTTGGAAATACGGTTTCAGTTCTTCATCATTGAGGTCGAACTTGGCTTTTCGAAGTTTTTCAGCATAAAAAGCGTGGTCGTACCATTGCATCTGTGCGATGCCGTCTGCTTGTGCCAATAATTTTAACTCCTCAATTTCCCTTTGAGCATAAGGCGTTGCTTTTTCTAACAGTTCGTTTAAAAAATTCAAAACCGTAGCCGATGATTTTGCCATTCGCTCTTCCAAAACATAATCCGCAAAATTAGCGTACCCTAATAATTGTGCTTTTTGATGACGAAGAATAATGATTTCCTTAATCAAATTTTGATTATCATATTCGCCATTATCAAAAGATTTTTTACCATTTGCCAATGCCAATTCCGCTCTCAAATCCCTATTTTCGGCATAGGTCATCATTGGAATATAGCTCGGGTATTGTAGCGTAACCACATATCCCTCTAATCCTCTTTCCTTGGCTTCTTCAACATACTGGGAGAGGATAGATTCAGGGATTCCTTTAAGCTCGTTTTTATCTTGGATATGCTTATAATACGCATTGGTAGCAGCAAGTACATTCTGCCCAAATTGTAGGGATTTAATAGATAAATCTCTGTTGATTTGCTCTAATTTTTTCTTGTCATCATCACTCAATAAAGCCCCATTTCTTACAAACCCTTTATAAGTTTCATCCAGTAATGTTTGTTGTTCTGTATTGAGCGAAAATTTATCTTTTTGGTCAAAAACTTGTTTAATCCTACCGAAAAGCATCTCGTTTTGAGCGATTTTAGATGAAAATTCGGTGAGTAATGGCGAAACTTCTTGAGCGATTTGCTGAATTTGGTCATTGGTTTCGGCAGAATTAAGATTGAAAAAAATATGGGATACCACATCCAATTGACTTCCAGAATATGCTAATGCTTCAATGGTATTTTCAAACGATGGAGCTTCAGTATTATCCGTAATTTGGTCAATTTCTGCTTCTGCTTTTTGAATAAGTTCTCGGAAAGCGGGTAAATAATGCTCTTCTTTAATTTCCTGAAAAGGAGCGGTTTGGTAAGGAGTATTAAAAGGATGTAAAAGTGGATTGTTCATTATTATTTGCATTTTTTACAAAATTACATTTTTATATCTAATTACTAAATATCATCTCACGAATATATTTTTAGAAAAAATTATTTTTAAATACATTTCAGAATTAAAAAATAACATTTACTTTTGTTATCAAAGACAAAAATACTAGATTTATGCAGAGCAATTCTAAAAGGTTACAGGCATTGTTGTATCATGCCAAACCAAAACCAGGAAAAATAGAAGTCGTTCCTACTAAAAAATATGCTACACAACGAGACTTAGCATTAGCCTATTCGCCTGGAGTAGCTGAGCCTTGTCTGGAAATAGAAAAAGACATTAATAATGTATATAAATACACCTCAAAGGGAAATCTGGTGGCTGTAATATCTAACGGTACGGCCGTATTGGGTCTGGGAGATATTGGACCTGAGGCTTCAAAACCCGTTATGGAAGGTAAAGGTTTGCTTTTTAAAATTTTTGCTGGAATTGATGTATTTGACATTGAGATAGATACCAAAAATATTGATGAATTTATCCGCACCGTAAAAAACATAGCTCCTACCTTTGGAGGAATTAATCTTGAAGATATTAAAGCACCAGAATCTTTCGAGATTGAACGCCGATTGGTCGAAGAGCTTAACATTCCTGTAATGCACGATGATCAGCACGGAACTGCCATCATATCAGCAGCGGCTCTTTTGAACGCCACAGAATTGGCTGGAAAAAAAATCGAAGATTTAAAAATAGTGGTATCAGGAGCTGGTTCTGCAGCTATTGCTTGTGCCAAATTGTACATCGCTTTTGGAGCTAGAAAAGAAAACTTTTTGATGCTTAACAGTAAGGGTGTATTACGAAAAAATGATCCCAAACTATCCGAATTACAATTAGAATTTGCCACCGACAAAGAAATTTATACCCTCGAAGAGGCAATCAAAGGAGCTGATGTATTTATAGGGCTTTCCTCTGGAGACATACTCTCGCCTGAGATGTTGCTTACCATGTCCGAAAATCCTATAGTTTTTGCAATGGCTAACCCAAATCCTGAAATAAAATACGATTTGGCTATTGCTACACGCCCCGATGTAATTATGGCTACAGGACGTTCTGACCATCCTAATCAAGTAAACAACGTGCTTGGTTTTCCATATATTTTTAGAGGAGCTCTTGATGTTCGAGCAACTAAAATCAATGAAGAAATGAAAATGGCTGCCGTAAGGGCATTGGCCAACCTTGCCAAAGAAACTGTACCTGAACAAGTTAATATTGCTTATGGCGAAACAAAATTAGCTTTCGGCAAAGATTACATCATTCCCAAGCCATTTGATCCTAGGCTTATAGCCGTGGTATCTCCAGCGGTAGCAAAAGCGGCTATGGAAACTGGTGTAGCTACTAATCCTATTACAGATTGGAACAAGTACGAAAATGAACTGCTCGAACGCATAGGCAGTGATAATAAAATGGTACGAATGCTTACCAATAGAGCCAAAACGCATCCTAAGCGAATTATTTTTGCCGAAGCCGACAGCCTTGATGTACTTAAAGCGGCACAAATTGTATCGGAAGAAGGTATCGGACATCCTATATTATTGGGCAACAAAAGTATCATTTCCGAAATGAAAAAAGAAATAGGTTTTGAAAAAGAAGTGCCTATTTTTGACCCTAAATCAGCAGAAGAAGACGAACGACGAGAAAAATACGCTCAAGCTTATTGGAAAAAACAACAACGAAAAGGACTTACCCTACTTGATGCTCAAAAATGGATGCGAGAGCGTAACTATTTTTCAGCCATGATGGTAAACGAAGGCGATGCCGATGCTTTGGTGACTGGATATTCTCGAAACTATCCAAGCGTGGTTAAACCAATTATGCAGTTAATCGACAGAATGGAAGGCGTAAAAAAGATTGCTACCACAAACCTGATGATGACCAAAAGAGGTCCGATGTTCTTGTCCGATACGTCTATCAATCCGAATCCTACTGCAGAAGAATTGGCTAATATTACGCTAATGACCGCTAAAACCGTAAGAATGTTTGGTATCGAACCTGTAATTGCAATGGTCTCGTTCTCGAACTTTGGGTCTTCCAAACAACCAAGCACCATCAAAATCAATCAGGCCGTGGAATACTTACACAAAAACTATCCAAACTTGATTGTAGACGGAGAAATTCAGACTGATTTCGCATTAAATTCAGAGATGATTACATCTAAATTTCCTTTTTCAAAATTAGCTGGAAAAAAGGTCAATACACTCATTTTCCCTAACTTAGATGCTGCAAATATTACCTACAAAATCCTTAAGGAACTCAATAACAACGAGTCAATAGGCCCTATTATTCTAGGACTTGACAAACCTGTACACATATTCCAATTTGGTGCTAGTGTGGAGGAAATGGTAAATATGTCGGCTGTGGCAGTTGTAGACGCTCAAGAAAAAGAGAAGATGAAACATCGAAACAAATAAAAATTGACAATAATGGAAAAAGTCTTTGATTTTACCTCTTAGACTTTTTCCCTTATTATTCAAAAAATTGTTTGATACTTTGTTGTTAAAATATGATACATAACAATCTTAATAAATTAGCCCCACTAATCATCATTGGAGTTTTAGGTTCTGCCTACTTGTACAAAAACTTTAACTCCAATAAGCAAAACGCTACAAATCAAAACATTGAAGGAATTAATAAAATTAATACTTCAAGTAACAACATTGATTCTGATGATTATTTTTTGCCTACCTCAACCACCAATCAAGTTATCAAACACAACACCTATTACCTATCTTATTCGGAAGAACACGAACAAGCAGAATGGGTAGCCTATATATTAAGAGATACTGATTTGGTCAAAAATAAATACAAAAGACCTTTGTTCATACAAGACGAAAAAGTAAAAACAGGATCTGCTCATTGGAACAATTATAAAAATTCTGGCTACACACGAGGACATCTTCTTCCTGCTGCCGACAGAACCCAATCCGAAGCCACCTACAACGAAACCTTTTTGACCTCTAACATCTCTCCTCAATTGTACGAATTCAATGCAGGAATTTGGAATAGCCTTGAACACAAAACGCGGCTTTGGGCAAAAAAATATAAAAAAATATACGTAGTTACAGGCGGAATATTAAACAAAAACCTCAAAACCATCGGAAATGAACAGGTTAGCGTTCCTGATTATTTTTATAAAATCTTACTTCGAGAAGACAATAACAATTACAAAATGATTGCTTTTGTAATTCCTCACCAGAAAAATGAAAACAACAAACTACCAGAATACGTTGTTACAGCCGATGATTTGGAAAAGCAAACCAACATTGATTTTTTCCCTTTCCTAGATGACAAAATCGAACACGAATTAGAATCTACCATATCCGCTGACGAATGGTTTAACAAATAATAATCAGCCAAACACCACCATCAGTCCGCCATCGATAGGATTCTGGATTATCTTACACGGAAAATTGTATGTTTGGGTAATTATTTGCTCGGTAAATACCTTTTCGGGCTGATTGTAATTGACTATTCTTCCTTCTTTCATCAGAATTATTTCGTCCGAAAAACGAGCTGCAAGATTCAAATCGTGCATTACCAACACAACGGTATTATCTTCCAAGGCTAACTGCTTGATATTCTCTAATATGTTGTGCTGATGATAAATATCCAAATTATTCAACGGTTCGTCAAAAAAAATAAGTTTATTCGGAATGGCATTATCCACTTGAGCCAACACCCTTGCCAAATGTACCCTCTGTTTTTCGCCCCCAGATAGCGTATTATATTCGCGTTCTTGCAAATGTATTACATCTGTTTTGGACATTGCCTTTGTTACAGCCGTTATATCTATTTCGGTAGGATTATTTTCAAAATAAGGATAACGCCCCATTATAACCACATCTTTTACCAGAAGAGGAATATCCGTGCTGTATTGTTGAGAAAACTTGGCTTTATGTTGAGCCAATATTTGCGAGTTCCAATCGGCATAAGATTTCCCCTTAAAAAACACATTTCCTTTAGTGGGCAATTCTCCAGACAACACGCCCAAAAGTGTGGATTTTCCTGCTCCATTAGGGCCTATGATAGAAACAATCTTTCCGCCAGCTATTTCAAGATTTACAGATTTTAAAATATCAAACTTTTTTGAAGAATACGAAATATTTTGAGCTACCAACATACCAAATACCTGTTTTTACTGTAACGATTTTTTTTGTTTAATCAAAATTGCTATGAATATCGGAGCCCCCATAAAAGCCGTCAAAATTCCTATTGGCACTTCTGATGGTTCTATAATGGTTCGACTAAGCGTATCGGCTATAAGCAAAAGAATACTGCCAAACACTGCCGAAAGTGGTAAAATCAAATAATAATTCGATTTAAAAACCAATCTTAATATATAGGGTATTATAAGTCCTACAAACCCAATAGTTCCAGAGAATGCCACAGAAGTACCTACCAAAAGTGCTGTAAAAAATATTATTTTTTTCTTGGTTTGCTCCACCGCTATTCCTAAATGAACAGCGTCTTTTTCGCCCAACATCATTGCGTTAAGCACTTTTCCCTTATTGATTAAGAAATAATAAGATACTGATATCACCACAAAAAGCACTGTATTTTTGATCCAACTAGCTCCCCCCAAACTACCTAAATTCCAAAAAGTTAAATCTCTAAGTTGTTCCTCTTTGGATATGTAAATCAAAAGTCCCATCACGGCAAACCCCAATGCCGTAACAGCTACCCCCGAAAGCAACATCATAACCACATTTGTTTTTCCGTTTGAGGTAGAAATTCGATATACGATACTCATCGTGATTAATGCTCCTACAAAGGCGGCTATACTCAAAAAAGAAAAATGTAAAGCCTCTGGTATATAGGGTTTAATATATTCGCCCAACACTATGGCAATAGCCGCAAACAGAGATGCTCCTGCCGTAATTCCTATTAAATCTGGCGTAGCTAATGGATTTTTGAACATTCCTTGCATACAAGTTCCTGACACGGATAAGGCACTTCCTACAAGTACTGCCATTACAATTCTAGACAATCGCAAATCCAAAAATACATACCTATCTATCTCTGGTACAGATTGATTAGTTGAAAAAAAACTGATTATAATATCCATTATACTATTTTCAAATTTGTATACGCCTACAAACATTGCCACAAAAACAAGGATAAGCAAAGATAAAAAGCTTATAATCAGATATTTAACCAACTTATTATTCATTACCAATTATTTTTTTAATTTTGTATTTAACTCCACTGCTGCCTCGCCTAACCTCACTCCAAACGAAGTTAAGAATCCGCCGTCCATAGCTATTATTCTTCTATTTTTACCCGCCTTAGTTTGTTCTACACCCTGAATTTGAAGCAAACCATCTATACCACCAAGACTTTCTAGTCCTTTGTCAAACATCAGGATTACATCAGGATTATTATCGATAAGGGCTTCTGATGTAAGAGGTTTAAAATCCGCAAAATCCTTGATTGCATTTTCGCCCCCAGCAATTTCGATGATACGCTCCATTGGCGTATTCGTTCCTGCCACCATAAGCGTTCCTGCTCCACGAGCATAAATAAATAGCACTTTGGGTTTAGGTTCAATGGATTGTATTTTTTGTATGTGGGCATCAATATTGGCTATCAAATCTTGATGTTTATCTGAACTAAAAATTTTTGCTATATCCTCAATAAACTTTTTTGTTCCTTCTACAGATTGCTCTTGCGATACAATTTCGACTCTAATCTGAGCTTGTTTTAATTTATCCACAACCTCGTTATTCAAATCTTTGTCCGAAGCCAATACAATTGTAGGTTTCAGACCTATAATCTGCTCTAAAGACACCGAACGAACATGCCCCAAATCAGTAGCTTTTTCTTTAATTTGTTTTGGATAAGTACTGGTTACATCTACACCTATTATCTGTTCTTCGTAACCCAAGGCACATAACACCTCTGTAATTCCTCCACTTAACGAAACGATACGCTCTTGAGATTTTTCTGCTGTCTCTTTATTGTTATTTGTCTGATTTTTACACGAAACCAACACTCCAGCAAACAAAACTAACACTAAATACAAATACTTTCTTATCATATTAATAAATTTTAATAAATCTAAATAAGTGCAAAGTTACATTAATTATTCTATCTTGCAAAAAATCTAAACTCCTAAAAATAAAAAAAGCCACACTTTTCAGCATGGCCTTTTACTTGAAGTCTACTCTATATATTATTCTATTTTTGATACAATATGCAATTCTTTAAGTTGTAATGCATCTACTTCTGCTGGAGCATCAATCATAACATCTCTACCCGAATTATTTTTAGGAAATGCTATAAAATCTCTTATCGTTTCTTGACCTCCAAGTATAGAAACAAGCCTATCTAGTCCAAAGGCTAACCCTCCATGCGGAGGAGCTCCATACTGAAAGGCATCTAACAAAAATCCAAACTGAGCTGTTGCTTGTTCTTCAGAAAATCCTAATAGTTTGAACATTTTAGCTTGTATTTGTTTGTCGTGAATACGAATTGACCCTCCTCCTATTTCATTTCCGTTAAGTACCAAATCATAGGCATTGGCTCTTACTTTAGCTGGATCGGTTTCCAACAAATGTATATCTTCTATTTTTGGAGAAGTAAACGGATGATGCATTGCATGATAACGCCCTGTTTCTTCGTCCCATTCCAAAAGCGGAAAATCCACTACCCAAAGCGGTGCAAATTCATCTGGCTTACGCAATCCTAATCTGTTACCCAATTCCATTCTCAAGGCTGAAAGTTGGCTTCTGGTTTTGTTAGCAGGGCCTGAAAGTATAAATATTATATCTCCTGGATTAGCTCCTGTTGCCTTAGCCCACAACGCCAAATCTTGAACATCATAAAATTTGTCCACTGACGACTTATAGTTTCCATCAGCCTCTACCTTACAATACACCATTCCTGATGCTCCTATCTGAGGTCTTTTTACCCAATCAATAAGTGCATCAATCTCTTTACGAGTATAACTTGCACCACCAGGAACAGCTATCCCTACCACCAGTTCAGCATTGTTAAACACCGCAAAATCCTTGTGTTGCGTATAAGCATTCAGTTCGGCAAATTCCATTCCGAATCGAATATCTGGTTTATCATTTCCGTATTTACGCATCGCCTCCTCAAAGGTCATTCTCGGAAAAGTATCTATATCAATTTTGTGAATCTGTTTGAGCAAATGTTTTGTAAGTCCTTCAAATACATCTAAAATATCTTCTTGTTCCACAAACGACATTTCACAATCGATTTGTGTAAATTCAGGTTGTCTATCGGCTCTTAAATCCTCATCTCTAAAACATTTTACTATCTGAAAATATTTATCCATTCCCCCAACCATAAGCAGTTGTTTGAATGTTTGAGGTGATTGTGGTAAGGCGTAGAACTGCCCTGGATTCATTCTGCTTGGTACTATAAAATCACGAGCTCCCTCTGGAGTTGATTTAATCAGATAAGGAGTTTCTATTTCACAAAAACCTTGCTCTGAAAGATAATTTCTGACCTGCTGTGTTACCTTATGTCTAAATATCAAATTGTCTTTCACTGGATTACGTCTTATATCCAAATATCTGTATTTCATACGAATATCTTCACCGCCATCAGTTGCATCTTCAATGGTAAAAGGAGGTGTTACAGCACTATTCAACACGCGAAGTTCTGCTACCAGTATTTCTATATCGCCAGTGGGTATATTGGGGTTTTTGCTACTGCGTTCGATTACCGTTCCAACTACCTGTATTACAAATTCACGCCCAAGCAATCTGGCTTTTTCTATCAGCTGTGCCTCCGAACGGTCTGTGTCCAATATCAATTGCGTAATACCATATCTATCTCTGAGGTCAATCCAAATCACGAACCCTTTATCTCTAATCTTACTCACCCAGCCCGAAAGGGTTACAGACTGATTGATGTTTGAACTATTCAGTTCTCCACAAGTATGACTTCTATACATGAATGTAATTTTATAAAATGAGCTACAAAATTAGCAAAATAGTTTGAAAATATTGTAGAAAATCATCGTAAAATAAAAAGGTAGAACCTAGATTCTACCTTCAATAAATGAATAACAATTAAAAAATTAACTATGAAAAATTAAAACGAGTCTGTAGCCTATTACATTCTGTAAAGTATAATACCGTCAAAATATAATTTATTGTTATCTATAGGCATGTACGTATAGTCTCTATCCTTTATAAGATATTGATTTAGAGCAGTAACATGTGTAATACGCACCTGATTATAGCTAACACCTACATAACCAAATTTAGCTATCTCTTGCCCATCTTCAAAAAGAATATTACTCCCACTTTCGTCAAAAATAAGCAATATTTTCCCATCAGCTCCTTTCCACGAACCTACCAAGTTCTTTTCTGCTCTTTCAGTATCCTCTCTGTTAGGATGCAGATAATAAACAGAGTTCTTTACGCTAGTAGCCTCATTATTATCACAAGAAACAAATAATGATGATGTTAATATAACACCAAGTCCAAAAAAAATCCTTCTCATTTTCTCTATAATTAAAACGCAAATTTAAAAGGTTTCGATAATATTAACAATAATATTCAAAAGAAAACAAACCCTAGGTCAATAAGTAATTTTACTCAAAATATATGTTAATTCATTAAATAAAAAACAAAAAACACGCACTACACATATCATTAATACACATAAACATTTCACTTGTCTAAACGGATTATTATATAGACATATTCTAAATTTAAAATAGTTATTGACATTCTTTATATTTTACACTACAAGCACATCAAACAAACCGACATTTACCCTATTTTTACAGTTAATAAATAGTTAAGTATTTTACACTTGTTTGATTTATTCAAAATAAGTATCTTTGAAGCAAAAAATGAAATTCAGAAATCTATTATTATTCATACCGTTTTATATATTAATGAGTAGTTGTCAAAATATTCAAAATGCAGAAGACAAAAGTCAAAATGGTATTGGTACATCTGTAGCAGATGAAAATAACCCTACAACTTTTAGTTCAAAGGCACTTGAACAGCAGTTCATCTCCACAACTTCCGACACCTTGTCTCTTAAAGACATTTTAAAACAAAACAACAACAAAACCCTTATTAAAATATGGGCTTCTTGGTGTCCTGATTGCGTTAAAGACCTCCAAAAACTCAAAGCCGTACAGGTCAATCACCCCGAACTCAACTACGTGTTTTTATCTTATGATAAAAATCAAGACGCTTGGAAAAATGCTATTGAGAAACACCAAATCAAAGGCGAACATTTTTATATATTATCGGATTGGAAAACAGGAACATTCAGAAAAGAAATTGCCTTAGATTGGATTCCCCGCTATATCCTTACCGACAAAAACGGAACCATTCTATTATTTAAAGCTATTGAAGCTGACCAACAAGCTCTTATAAATATTATAACCCAAAATAACTAACCTATGAGAAAACAGTATGTAATTGGAAACTGGAAAATGAATCAAGATATTTTCCAAACCAAAGAATTGTTAAATCAACTAACCCAGAACACTTTCAACAACAAAACAAATGTACTAGTAGCACCTAGTTTTGTATTCCTATCAACCGCTAAAGAATTGCTCAAAAACAGTGCTATCGGAGTGTGTGCTCAGAACTTACACCAAGAAACCAGCGGTGCTTATACAGGTGAGGTTTCTGCTCCTATGCTTACTTCGATTGGAGTGCAACACGTGATTATCGGACACTCTGAACGCAGAATGTATTTTGCCGAAAACGATAAAATATTGACCGATAAAGTCAAAACCGCACTGGAGGCTAGTATGGCTGTTATTTATTGTTTTGGAGAAGACCTCGAAAATAGAAAAAACAACAACTACAAAGAATTTATTGCCTCACAAATCAAAAATGTATTGTTTGGATTAGATGCCCATGTTTGGGAAAACATCATCTTGGCGTATGAACCTATATGGGCAATAGGCACTGGAGAAACGGCAACCCCTGAACAAGCTCAAGAGATACATTCATTTATACGCAACCTCATTAAAGAATTTTACAACAGTGAATTAGCTGAAAAAACATCTATTTTGTACGGAGGTAGCGTTAAGGCAGACAATGCTAAAGAAATATTTGAGCAACCTGATGTTGATGGAGGACTTATAGGAGGAGCATCACTCAAAGCTACAGATTTTGTTAAAATTATTCAATCTATATAATTATATCTTATGCTAGAATTACTTAAAGAACCTTGGCCGTGGTATATTGGAGGACCACTCATCGGACTAGTAATGATTTTACTCATATTACTAGGTAAAAGTTTTGGATTTTCGTCTAATTTTCGTACTATGTGTGCCGTGCTTGGCGCTGGCAAATCGTGCGATTTTTTTGCTTTCGACTGGAAATCACAACGTTGGAATTTATTATTCTTACTTGGTTCGTTCATAGGCGGTTTTGTCGCATACCATTTTTTGTCCGACAATCAAGTTCCTGCAATTTCTGCAAATGCCGTAGAACAAATCAAAACACTAGGTTTTCACAGCGTTGATAACAGCTACTATCCCACAGAATTTTTTGATGTTTTATCCCTAAAAAACATTCTTATATTATTCGCTGGTGGATTGTTAATCGGATTTGGTACGCGTTATGCAGGTGGCTGTACCTCTGGACACGCTATTTCAGGGCTGAGCAACTTACAACTTCCATCGCTTATAGCTGTAATCGGATTTTTTGCAGGAGGGCTAATCATGGCTCATTTTATTTTACCTTTAATTTTTTAAAAATCTATGAGAAATATACTTTATATATTACTTGGAATTCTTTTTGGGATAATAATGTACAAGAGTGAAACAGCCTCTTGGTTTAGAATTTACGAAATGTTTCATTTCCAATCTTTCCACATGTATGGATTTATAGGAGGAGCATTGGCGGTCGGTATTTTGGGAGTACAATGGATTAAAAAATCTGCCAAAAAAGACATTGATGGCAATCCGATAGTTATTAGTCCTAAGGAGAAATCCTTCAAGCGTTATCTATTTGGTGGTACGCTATTTGGATTAGGATGGGCATTGGTTGGTGCTTGTCCTGGTCCTATGTTTGTGTTACTAGGAGCTGGATTGTGGAATATTATCATCGTAATTATAGGAGCCTTGTTAGGCACATATCTGTATGGGGTTCTTAAAGACAAACTACCTCATTAAACCAAAAAAGCAAAACCTAATAACTTTGTAATGAGTTATTAGGTTTTTTGTTTGTTCAGACCCTGCCTTTAAGGGCATTAAACACCCAAGCATTAGCCAGAAATCCCACACCTACAGCACCAAATCCCCAACCCGACACATCTCTATATTTGAATATTCCCAAACAAATTAACACTATTCCTATAATAGTCATAATAATTGTGGCATAAGCCAATACTGTATTTTTATTCATCATAATTACTTAGCAATAGGCAAATAAATTACCTTTTTGGTTTCAAAAAATGGATTTTCAAAAAAATCAGCTATACTATATTGTTCTACCGAAGAGAAATTTTTTAACTCCTCGGACAAATCGCCTCCTTTAAGATAAAGAATTCCATTAGACAGATTGTGATTGTTTTTAGTAGCTATTTTATCCTGAGTCCACACTACAAAATCAGTCATATTTGTAACTGCCCTACTCACCACAAAATCATATTTTGTTTTTACATTTTCGGCTCTGAGCTGTTCGGCTTTTACATTATTCATATTTAGAGCATGAGCCACCTCCTGTACCACTCTGATTTTTTTACCTATCACATCTATCAAATGAAACTGCGTTTTATCAAACAAAATTGCCAACGGTATACCAGGAAACCCTCCTCCAGTACCTACATCTAATACTTTTGCATCTGAATTAAAGGTTAATATTTTAGCAATAGCCAAACTGTGCAATACATGCCGAATATAGAGTTGATCTATATCTTTACGCGATATGAGATTTATTTTTGCATTCCATTCTTGGTACAAATTACCTAATTTCTCAAAACGTTCGAGTTGTAAGGCACTCAAATTAGGAAAATATTTTATTATTTCTTCCATTACAAACTATATATCCATGCAAATATACATCAAAATAAAGAACAATTTATACCAACAAAAAAGGAATCTTTAAAAAGACTCCTTTAATGATATTATTTCTGTTGATTAAAAAGTATATCGAACCCCCATTTGTAACGATAACTGATCTGTACTAACTGCCGTATACTTAACAGTTGAAAAAGCCTCAAAGTTTTTATCCAAATAATACGTTACTCCTCCTCCAAAATTAACTCCTATTTCATTGTTCTCTGATTTAAAAACACCATTTGAAGGATAACCATCAGAAATATATTTAGATGAAAATTTGGCATAATTTATGCCAGCCAAACCAAATATATTCATTTTATCATCAAGTACTTGGGTTATATAGTAATGTCCATTTCCATTTATTTCCCAAAGTTGGTCTTTATATCCTCTTACTTTATTTGAAGTATACAACGAAAAGTCTGGAGCAATGGAAATCTTTTTAGTTATCAGAAACTCCGCGTTAGCCCCGATTAGAGGTTGTGCAAGATGCGTTCCATATCCAAAATGAGCTCCTACTTTAATCTGAGCTTCAGCTACATTTGAAAATCCAAAAGCAATTAATGCTGTCAAAATTATTTTTTTCATAAAATATCTTATTTTTTAAATTTCATTATTATTGTTTATACAACAATGATGCAAATGTACGGATTTTATATCATCACACAAGTACTTGCCCAAGTATTTATCCACTTAGTTATTAAACATCATTATTTGAGTTTTAGTATATTGTATACCAAATAATTATTTCCAAAAATCAAAATAATTAAACCATTGCAGAGGATATTTCTCAATCATACCCTCCAAATTACTTATGTATGAATCCAGCAATACCTGTGGATTTTTATTTGCAGAAACTGCCCTACGTGCATAAAGATGATAATGCTTATTGTTCTCTTTCATCACATAAACAAACACCACTGGCACTCTCAGCTTTGAGGCTATCAAAAAAGGTCCTAGTGGAAATTTGGCTTTTTTACCCAAAAAATCAGCCTCTATAGTTTTATTTTCCGCAAAATATCTATCTCCCGTAAAGCAAATCAACTCGTTGTTGGACAATGCGTTATTTATTTCAAAGATGTGTGATAAATCCTCTTTTATAAAAATGTATTTTAAACTGGTTTTCTGACAAATACTTTCTAGGTATTCTTTAATTACATTCCGTTCCAAATCTGTAGTTACCAAATTGATTTGCATCTCAAAATCAATATCGGCAAAGAATTTTTCAGCAATTTCAAAATTTCCTATATGTGCACTAATTAGTACCCCTCCTTTTTTCTCTTCGAGCAAATTTTTCAGTATATCAATTCCGTCAAATTCATAGGTATATCTGTCTCTAAGCCCTGAAGATATTGCCACCTTATCAATAATAGTTTGCCCAAAAACGTAATAATTTTTATATACTGATAGCAAAGCCTTTATCTTAGAGTATTTTAGCCTTTCTCTAAAATAAGTGTACATTGCTCGGCTACTTTTAATATGAAACACATAATAATAGGCTGCCACAAAATACAACAATGTATACGCTGCTCCAACGCCTATTTTTTTTAGCAAAAAAACAAATATCTTGTACCCCAGTAAGGTACCTTTGCTTTTGCCATCCCACTGTTCCATAACTCTATAGCAATTACTTTATTTGATTTTTGTTTCTATAAGTGTATAAAAATCATCAAAAGTAGTGATTTGTGCAAAATCAGCCTCTACCAATTTAACTCCAAAATTAGATTCTATAATTACCACCAAATCCACATAATCCAAGCTGTCCAAATCCAAAGTTTCTCTCATTGGTGCTGTGGGTGTAATTATTGATTCTTCGATTTCAAATTCATCAACAAATATATTATTAACCGTATCTATAATGTCTGCTCTATTCATATTTTTATTTTCAATTTTGCAAAAGTAAGATTATTTTCCTAAATCAAAAAATTACACCTTACGAATTACCACTGCCGAATTTGTACCTCCAAATCCAAAAGAATTGGAAAGAATGGTATCTAAATTTTTTCGCAATGTAGTTTTTACAATATTTAATTTACCAGAATCTTCATCTAACTCATTAATATTAATATTCGGAGCTATAAAACTATTTTGCATCATCAATATCGAATAGATAATCTCGCTTGCCCCTGCCATCCAACATTCGTGTCCTGTCATGGATTTGGTTGAACTCACTGGTGTATCCGAACCAAAAATACTGTAAATAGCCTTGGCTTCATTACTATCGCCTATAGGGGTTGAAGTTGCGTGAGCATTGATATAATCTACATCAGAAGCCAATATCTTAGCATCTTCCAACGCCCTTTTCATTGCCGTAGCAGGACCCTCTACATTAGGAGTTGATATATGTCCTCCATTGGACGAAAATCCATAACCTACTACCTCTGCTATGATATTTGCTCCTCTTGCCAGAGCAGATTCATAACTCTCTAGTATCAATGTTGCTCCGCCTCCACTAGGCACTAATCCGTTTCGGTCTTTATCAAAAGGTCTGGAAGCCGCCTCTGGCGTATGTTCCGAATCAGAAAAAACACCTAATCCGTCAAAACTAGCCATGGCGTAGTTATTAATTTCTTGAGCCCCTCCGCAAATTATTATATCTTGCAATCCACTCTTTATCAGGTGATACCCTATTCCTACCGCATGCGAACCACTAGCACAAGCCGCACTAATGGTTAAATTTATACCTTTTAATTTAAAAATGGTAGCCAAATTCATTGTAATAGTTGAGTTCATCGACCTAAATATCGCACCTGAACCAATCAGCGTATTGTCCTTCTTTTCTCGAGCCACATCTACCGCCTCTATTACAGACTGGGCTACACTATCATTTCCGTACAGAATCCCTACTTCGTATTTTTCTAAAAAATCATCATCAATACCTGCCTGTTTAAAAGCATCTATCGTTGCCATATAGGCATACTCTGTTTCTTCGCCTATAGATATGCGTTGCCTACGATTCAGCAACTTTTTTAAATCTGGTTTAGGCACTACGCCTGTAAGTGCCGACCTAAATCCAAATTCCTTGCGCTCTGGGACAAATTTAATCCCTGATTTACCATTATACAACGATTCTTTTACCTCATCAAGCGAAGTTCCAATACACGAGTAAATACCCATACCTGTAATAACTACTCTTCTCTCCATTTCTATATAAGTAAAGTGTGTTTAGACTACAATCCTATAGCAAAAATATAAATCATTCTTCAAAAAACAAACATCATATCCCAAAAAGATTTTATGAAATATTTATCTATTTATGTTTTGGGACACTTTGACAAAGTGCATTGAAATCATCTTAAAACCATATTTTTTTTTGATTTTTTCAAAATATGTATATCTTTGAATCATAGTTTAATCAAAATTAATTATGTTTTTTGACAATCTATTTAGAAAAAAGAAAATACAAGACATTATGTCTTCCAAAGAATCTACACATCTGAACAAGAAGTTAGGCGTGAGAGACCTCACAGGATTTGGAATTGCTGCCATAATTGGGGCTGGAATTTTTTCTACCATCGGACGAGCCAGTTTTGAAGGAGGACCAGCTGTGATTTTTTTATTTTTATTTACCGCCTTGGCCTGTGCTTTTACTGCTTTTGCCTATGCCGAATTTGCCTCGCTTATTCCTGTATCGGGGAGTGCCTACACTTATAGTTATGTTGTGTTTGGAGAGCTTTTTGCGTGGGTAATTGGTTGGGCTTTGATTATGGAATATGCCATCGGAAACATCGTAGTTGCCATCTCGTGGAGTGATTATTTCACTAATTTACTCAACAGTATACCTGGAATTCACGTCTCCGAATGGATGACCATGGATTATTTCAGTGCCAAAGAAGGTTATGATCAAATTATAACATTAATTCAAAATGGACATTCTCTAGAACAATTAACTACTGACCCTGCTTATCATTATATTATACCCAAATACTTGGCTTTTGCTCATGCTCCTACCCTATTTGGCATACCTATAGTACTTGATGTATTTGCTCTTTTGATTACCTTTACAATCACTGCTTTGGTATATCGAGGTATAAACGAAAGCAGAAAAGTCAGCAATATTATGGTATTGGTCAAAGTGGTTACCGTATTGCTCGTAATCATTGTTGGTGCATTTTATATAAATACCGACAATTGGAATCCATTTGCTCCTAATGGTTTTGGAGGTGTGTTGGCTGGTATCAGCTCTATTTTCTTTGCTTATATAGGTTTTGATGCCATTAGTACCACTGCCGAAGAATGCAAAAATCCACAACGCGACTTGCCTCGTGGTATATTTTGGTCTATTATAATTTGCACGATTTTATATATAGCCATCACATTAACCATCACAGGATTGGTTCACCACTCAGAGCTAAATGTTGGCGACCCTTTGGCGTATGTTTTTTCTAAAATAAGCGACCTCAAATGGCTCTCTGGTGTCATTGCTATAAGTGCTGTGGTAGCTATGGCAAGTGTGTTTATTGTGTTTCAACTAGGACAACCTCGTATCTGGATGACTATGAGTCGTGATGGACTTTTGCCTAAAAACTTCTCAAACATTCACCCCAAATACAAAACGCCTTCGTACGCCACCATAGTTACAGGAATTGTCGTAGCTACTCCTATATTATTTACCAACTTGGAAACAGTGGTAGATGCCTGTAGTATCGGAACTTTATTTGCTTTTATATTGGTTTGTGCTGGTATCCTTCGGTTAGAATCTCGGACAGACTTGCCTCGAGGTAAATTCAAAACACCTTATATCAATTCACGATATGCTGTACCCATAGTATTTACGCTAATTGCAGTAATAATATACAGCTACTTTTCCGAGGAATTCATCGCTCTGTTATCTAACAATCCTATCGTTATTGACAACCAAATTATTGAGGGATACGATGCTTTTATACACAGATTGCCTATGTGGATTTTTATCATTATATCGCTATCTATAAGCTCTTTAGCTATAATACGACAAATGTCATTCATACCTCTGGCAGGAATGTTGTCTTGTTTTTATATGATGGCTCAAATGGGACTCAACAATTGGATTATGTTTCTGATATGGCTTTCAATAGGATTGCTCATCTACTTTTTGTACGGATACCGACATAGCAAACTCCGAAAAAAAGAGGTTGCCTGATATTGCAGACAACCTCCCGACTTAATAGTAAATAGATATGATTCTAGAAAATTAAACTCAGCCCCACCAAAAAATTTCGCGTAGCTTGAGGAAAATACCCTGCTCCATCTATAGTTGTTATGCTGTTGGGGTCTGACCAGTTATCATCAAAAGAATAAAAGAATCCGTTTGAAATATAATGCTCATTCATAATATTGTTAATGATTCCTGATACGCGAATTTCTTGGAAAATACGTTTTGGAAAAATCGAATACGAAACATTCAAGTCATTTACAGAATAACTTTTTAGTTTCGATTGTTTTAAATCCAAATTACTCATATATTGCTCTCCTACATATTTTGAAAGCAATGATATATTCATATTTTTGAAAGGAGAATAGGTAAGCGTACTTGAAAAAATCACTTCTGGAGAAAAGGCTATATTGGTATTTCCGAAATTTTGTAACACGCCATCACGTTCTGCATAGAAATCGATATTCTTATTCTTGCTAATGGTAAAATTCTGATTCAAAAATAAATTTTTAAACAAGGCTATGCCATATTCTACCTCCAAACCTGCTCTATAACTATTTCCTGAGTTTTCACGAATTGGAGCTCCTACATCGTTCAAAGCCCCTGTAAGCACCAACTGATTATCGTACCTCATATAGTACGCATTAACATTCAACCTAAAGGCATCTGTTTTGTATCGCCATCCCAATTCAAAATCATTCAACGTCTCTGGCTTTGGATTCCCTTCTTTATAATCATTTCTGTTCGGCTCTCGATTGGCTCTGGCATACGAAACATAAAGGTTATTATATTGATTTAAAGTATACGTTATCCCTGCCTTAGGGTTAAAAAACTTAAAGGTATCATCTACCATTCCTGTTTCTTGTCCATTGGCCATATAGTGTACAGTGCGGTACTGCATATCTACAAACACATTCCAACGGTTGGTAATTTGGTAATTTACCTTTGCAAAAAAGTTCAAGTCTGTTTTTTCTGATGAATCAAAATAATATTGAATTGGGTATTGTTGTACTGGAGCTTTTTTCATCCACATCACATTTCCGAAATGGTCGCCTGTATATTTGTTCCAACCACCTCCGAATATGATATTCCAAGCATAATCTTTATAATTTGCTGAAAAAATAGCTCCATAAAAATGATTATCAAGCCACTTCTGACGTACCAAATCTGTACGCTTGATAGTATCATTCCCCACCTGAATTGGAGCAATACCATAATTTGATAGTTTTTGGTTTCCTTTATAATTCTCGTAATAGCCCTTACCTTTGGTATAATGTAAGGCTACATTTGTACTCCAATTGTTATTATAGCGTTCGTTCCAATGTAGTTGATACAAATCTTGTTTGTAATTATCGGTTTCATTGTTGTAAAAACCTATCAGATTTCCATCAGAATCGTACATTTCTCCTGCTATGTTATAGGTGCGGTCATCTTTCAATTTATCCTCATCTTCCAATCCATTCCATGCCTGATATGTTTTTTGATCACCTCCAAACACAAGAGCCTTAATCAAAGTGGTATTGTCCGAATAAGCTCCTTGCAGAAAATAGGATTTCATATCCACCCAAGCTCTATCTATATAGCCGTCCGATTTTATGTTCGACAATCTTCCAGATAGCTCAAAATTAGAATCCGCTATCTTACCTGTCGAAAACTTTAGGGTGTGTTTACGCGTATTATAGCTCCCCACCGAATTGGCAATCTCTACATTAGCATCATTTTTAACAGCATCGGTCAATAAATTCAAACTAGCCCCAAAAGCTCCAGAACCATTGGTCGATGTACCTACTCCTCGCTGCAACTGAATATTTTCTACCGATGACACCAAGTCTGGCAGATTAACCCAAAACGTTCCATGACTTTCCGAGTCGTTATAAGGCACTCCGTTTATGGTTACATTTACCCTTGTAGCATCTGTACCTCGAACCCGAATACCCGAATATCCTATGCCATTACCAGCGTCTGAAGTTGTAACTACTGAAGGCATAAAATTAATCATAGTCGGAATATCCTGTCCTAAATTTCGACTTTTAATTTCCTCATTGGTAATATTACTAAACGAAACTGGAGTTTTGTCTGTGGCACGAACCACCTCTACCAATACTTCGTCTATCAAATATTTATCCGTAATACTATCTTTGGGTTGTTCTTGAGCTTGTATTGTTGTCGAAACAATCCCTAAAACCGCCACACTGAACACCTTTGAATATGTTCTGTTTGATTTGTTAAATAACTTTATACTTTTCATCCGTAATATTTTACGAATAAAAGGGGCAATTATTCTTTGGTTAATAATAATTTTTATTCTTGCTAGACAAATAGATTTATTGCGTGCACTCAATAATATGCGATATTTGTCTAATTTTCCCTTGGCAGCATTACCTGCCCAGGTTCGTTGGGTATAATCTCAGCTTGTTATTTTAAAGCACCCCTTTGAGACGGTGCGAAATTAGATTTTTTTTTTTACTTTAGAAATATTTTTGTCAATATTTTTACAAATACATTTTTCAGTCAATCCACATCGCAAATCCACTCCGCAAAACTTCTAATTTACAGGCTATTATTGTCTTATTCAAAATATTTTTGTACCTTTGCATCATCAAACTATTTTCCTTTATAAACTTAATATATACACCGATGCGAGTTCTATTGTTGTCATTTTTCTTCGTATTTTCTTCTTTCAATACCAATAATAACATCACAGAGGCTGAAATCGCACCCATCAATTTTAACGAAATTATCAATCATAAGAAAGACTCCATTCGGGAAATGTACGATACCCTTGCCTTAGAATCTTTAATCTCATTTAAAGCCTTTGAACAGGGTTTGATAGGTCTGGAAAACATCGCACCTGCAAACACTAACATACTTTCAATTATAGATTTCACGCTTCCTTCTACGGCAAAAAGAATGGTTGTACTGGACTTAAAGGAACAAAAAATATTACACCATACCATAGTTGCCCACGGACGAAATTCAGGTGAAAACTACGCTACATCGTTCTCTAATACACCTAATTCGTATCAGAGTTCGCTCGGATTCTATCTGACAGAGAATACCTATCAGGGTGAAAATGGCTATTCACTCCGACTCGAAGGATTGGACAAAGGATTTAACGACAACGCCAAAAGCAGGGCTGTTGTAATTCATGGGGCTGACTATTGCAGTTACGAATTTATCAAAAACAATGGCAGAATTGGACGTAGTATGGGTTGTCCATCATTGCCTCGCGACATTAACGATGAGGTTATCAATACCATCAAAAACGGAACACTGCTGTACATCTACGCCGATAATGAAGAATATGCTCAAAGCTCTGAATACCTAACTCCTAACAGATTGTAACATTCCTCAAGCATTATACATTCTCGATTTTCAATCAATTACAATCACCAAACTTTGTAAAGGTTTTGCCCAATTATAGATATACTCTGCGTGTGATGATACATTCCTTACACACATGTGCGAACGCGGAACTGTTCCTAGGGTAGGACTATATTCTCTCATTTTTCCCTTCGGATTATTAACTGGAACTCCGTGAATGTAAGCCCCATTGGTAAATCTACTCGCAAAAGGAGCATATCCCTCAATGGTAGTAGTTCCATCTTTATAATAATACATCTTTGGTTTGCTCTCCTGTATCACGAACATACCTGTAGGCGTTTTTTGGGCATACGGAGGTCTTTGTACTCCTGTGGTTGCAGGATTCATCGACCGAACCAACCATTTGCTATCTACCTTTTCGAGTGTAGCTATATTCTGATTGGTAACATCTACTACCACTATCTTCTCAAAACGAATTGTATCTCCTATAAACTTAATATACTTCTTCGGAACATCCCACACCCCATCGAACGAAATCCCCGTTACCTTTACCATTGATAGGGTATCGTCTTTCTCTGTACGAACCAACGACCCATCACGTGCATAAATAATAGGATCCAAATAATCATGCTCAAAATACAAAGGAATTGACTGATACCGCTCTACCCCTAAAGTATCCGACACCCTATTATATATATTTCGCACATAGTTCCGCACAGTTGGGGCTTCTGAGTTCCGATTCTTATAGTTTTGCAAAACAGCATAATGCCAATTCTGAGTTTGAAAATTCTCCACATAGGCCAACCGCTCTTTTATCTTATCCCACTGAAATACCCTTACAGTATCTTTGTACGGATATTCATCTTCAAGCGTATAATCTTGATAAACTAATGCTTTTTCGATTTGTATATCTGTTGCAACAAATGCCCTATCTTGGACAATCGATACTACACTATCAACTAACAAAGAATCAGCTTTCTGAAGTTCTTCTACAGGATTTTCATACACTACCAGTTCTTTCTTTTCGGAGCAGGATACTCCAAGAGCAATGCTTAATAAAAACCAATTCCTATATCTTCTGCCCAACATCATTCCACGTTATAATCCACCTTTGACACCTCCGAGAGCCTAAAATACCCCAAGGCATAATTATCTGCATCGGTCTGGTTGGTAATATTTCCTCTAATGGTCGAAACATTGGTCTGAAAAGGCCCTGAACCCGCATTCATCACTTCAAAAAGTTTATACATATAATCGTAACACCTTGACGATATTCCGATCAGCTCAATGCTTAAAGGCTCCGAAACCTCTTCTTTTTCCATAAAATACACCCCTTTCATCGGATTTCCATCAAAGTACTCATCGTTCATTACATTATTCTTAGGCAAAGGCTTATTGTAGTGCAAATATGAGATGTAGTAATTCGTAACCGAGATAGGGTCTTCAAACAAATAGCTGATTTCATAAAGTTCTTTTCCAAAAAAAGTCTTCACCTGATGCTCCACATTCAGAATATCTACCACAGGCACTAAGCGTTCTTGGGCGGTGTACACCTGATTCTGATAAGCGATGTATAAAGTATACTCCTGATTCAATACAGGCACAAAATCATCACATACATACTCGCCAAGGGTCTGACTTTCCGAAAATGTAAAAACCTGCCCTGCTTCGTTGCTTACGGTTACTACTGCCCCAGATACTTTTCGTGTCTGACTATCATAATAAGGCGAAACCTTCGAGAGGAGAATCTTCTGTTGGTTCCCCAAAGTTCCTTTTTCCCAATTTATTGACGCATCTACCACCAAGTAAGGAGTCGAATTGTTCAAATCTAATGTTATCTCTTCCTGACACGAAACAAATAACATCATTACTAATAACAGCCCTATTTTATTTAGTTTTTTCATAAAAAATCCATTTAATTAAAATTCAAAATTATACGTTACACTCGGCACCATACCAAATATGTACAATCGTTGGGTTTGGTTAAGCAGGGTCTCTTCATTTTGTCTGAATGATATAGACGAGGCATTCTTTCTGTTGTACAGATTATAGATTCCGAATACCCATTCGGTCTTCCATTTTCGGTCAAAATTGCGTTTTGGTCGGTAGGTAGCCGAAATATCAAGATGATGAAACGCTGGAAGACGATCCTGATTTCGAGCGTTATAAGTCGGAATATTAAATCCTTGATAAGTATAATATCCATTGGCAAAAGTGGCTGGTCGTCCAGATTGGAACGTAAAGGCAAAACCAAGATTCCAGCTCGGATTGAGTTTGTACGAACCTACTACCGACAAATCGTGCAGTTTGTCATACGGCGTTTTGTACCAATTTCCGTTGTTAATACCGCTTTCTAATTCGGTTCTTCCTTTGGTTTGTTGCTCAGATTTGGCAAGTGTGTACGACACAAACCCTGTAAGCCTTCCTTGATTTTTTCTAAATAGCAACTCCAATCCGTAAGCTCTCGACCTACCGTTGAGTATCACCCTTTCGATAGCATCGTTTCCTATCAAATCAGCTCCGTCTATATAATCAATTCTGTTTTTCACATTTTTATAAAAAAACTCCGTTTCAAAAGAATACATATTGTCTTTCAGATTTCTGAAATAGCCGATAGCGTACTGATCCAATAACTGAGGCTGAATGTATTTGCCACTTGGTGTCCAAACATCGAGCGGCGTAGCAGACGAGGTGTTCGATAGCAAATGTATATACTGACTCATTCTGTTGTATCCGAATTTTAAAGATTGGTCTTCGTCTATCACATACGACACCGAGAATCTTGGCTCTAAGTTGCCAAACTGACGTATCGTCTTATTCCGACCATAATATTCCGTGCCGATTGGCGTTGCCGACTCATAGATTTGCAATTCCGAGTTGTACAACACTGGGGTATCATCTTGATAAACATTCAAATGCTGTTCGCCCAGATTATAAAACATACTGTACCTCAAACCATAATTCACCGCTATCCTTTCCGAAATCTTTTGCTCAACATCTAAATATAACGACGGCTCAAAAGCGTATTTGTGTTGCAACTGCTTAAAGTTAATACCACTATCCTCCGTAGTGGGCGTAAGCGTTCCGGGGTTAAAATCGTAATAAATGGCGTGTACTCCGTATCGCATCTGAAAATTATTCGACAGATAATGCTGGAAATCGTATTTTAATTTATAGTTTTTGATACTCGAATCCCAGTTAAACTTGATAAAATCCAACTCCAAACCATAGTAATAATCGGTATAAATCAACGAAAGGTTCGAGAATAAATTCTGATTCAGTACGTTGTTCCACCTCAAATTAAACAACGCATTTCCGAAGGTATTCATAAAGGCATTGTTAAAATCAAACACATCGCGTCCGAAGTAACCCGACAAATACAGGTTATTATTTTCGTTAATCTTATAATTGAGTTTGGTATTTAGGTCGTAAAAATAGGCGTTGGCATCGTTGTTATTTCTTAACTTCATCAGAAGATGAGCATACGAGCTTCGACCTGCCACCAAAAACGACATCTTGTCTTTTACTATAGGACCTTCCACCATCAACCTGCTAGATATTAGCCCAATTCCTCCTATCAAATGGTATTCTTTACTATTTCCTTCCTTTTGGTAAATATCCAACACTGACGACAATCGACCTCCAAACCGAGCTGGAATCCCTCCTTTGTAGAGCTTCAAATCCTTGATAGCATCGGAGTTAAACACCGAAAAGAACCCAAACAGATGCGAAGTGCTGTAAAGCGTTGCTCCGTCCAAAAGCACCAAATTCTGATCCGAAGCTCCTCCCCTTACATTAAACCCTGACGACCCCTCTCCTGAGTTGGTTACTCCAGGCAAATACAGTATGGACTTCAGCACATCAACCTCTCCAAGTACCACAGGCATCTGCTTAACCTCCTCCATAGTAAGTTTGTTTACACTCATCTCGGGCTTCCGAATATTGATAGCTCGAACATCGCCAGTAACCTCTACCGCCTCTATAGAAACGCCCACAGGTCGAAGGCTAATATTTTTTCGCAAATTATCCGTTACGCTTATCGTTTCCTGATACGGTTCGTACGACAGATAACTTATCTGAAGCGTGTATTCGCCTTTGTCTAAGGTTATGGAGTAAAAACCATACTCATTGGTCTGCGTATAGAGCTGCTGCCCCTCTACCGAAACATTTACGCCTATGAGCAACTCGTTAGTCTGACTGTCCGAAACAACACCGCTTACAATCACTTTTTGAGCAATCCCCTCCACGGAATACATCAACACAAAAAACAGCAATAAAACTAATCTCTTCAAAATGTACATCTTTTATTTGCAAAGATATAAATTATAAACATTGTAATTCATCTAAGGCAAGAATAAAATAAGGTATAAAATCCACTGATTATACTCATTTTAAAAGAAAATCATTTGGGATTTTTGAAAAGTAAAATCATTTTTGAAAAATAAATCTATAAAAATATCTTTTTGTAAATTGCACCCTTAAAAATGGTGTGGTATGAAGTACTCCACCTGGATTATTGAAAAAGACATCTGTACTATTAATATTTATAGCTCATATCATCAATGAACGACCAACACCACACCATAACCCAATGGATAGAGCAGTATTCCGATGCCTTGCTCGGCAGGGCGTTGTATATGCTTTCCGACAAGCAGGAGGCACAAGATATGGTTCAGGAGGTGTTTCTGGCGGCTTTTGTGGCTTTGGATTCTTTCCAAAACAAGAGCAATCCGCTCACTTGGCTCTATGCCATTCTGCACAACAAAGTCGCAGATTTTTACCGTAAAAAATACAAAAAAACCATAGAACCTAGCCATTCCGACTTTTTTGACCAAAAGGGAAACTGGACTGACCAAAGTGTACTACAGCCGTGGGACGATTCCACCGATGATGCCCTCGAAGATGCCCTACACCAGTGCATTGAACAGTTGCCCCCTCGGTGGAAAATTCCTGTGAAAAGCTACTACATCAACCAACAGAAAAACGAAGCCGTGTGTCAGGAAATGGGCATCACACCGACCAGCCTTTGGAAAATTCTCCAGCGAAGCCGTCTACAACTGAGGGCTTGTCTAGAACAAAAACGACTTACATTATGATAAACCGATGGATACACTTCTGGATACTTCCCTGCTCGGAAATATCCCTGCTGATTGAAAAAAAGGCAGCCAATAATATTAGCCTGTTGGAAAAATTCCGACTTAAAGCCCATTTAAACATCTGTAAAATATGCAGTGCCTACCAAAAAAAGGCGGCTCTGATGGACAAATTATGGAAAAATCAGGCTGAAAGATCCCAAAAAGACGATTTTAAAAATACTGAAATACAATATTTTAAAGAAAAAATGAAAGAAAAATTCAAAAAATAAGCTGTTTTTTGTCAGGTTTTATCTGAAGTGAAGACTAATCTAGCAAACTAAAAAAATAATCGATATGCTAAAACAAAACGGTAATCACAATCAAAAAGTCTTCGAAATGGGGTATGGCGTATCCCTTTTTGGGGCGGTGCTTATCCTGCTTTGGATAGGTATTTTCAAATTCACTCCCTCAGAGGCAAAGGCGATAGAAGATTTGGTACAGAACCACTTTCTCACCTTTTGGGTTTATGACTATTTCAGCCTACAGGCGATTTCCAACGCCATCGGACTGGTCGAAGTCGGCACAGCACTGGGCTTAATTCTCTCTATTTGGATAGTTCCCCTGCGTAAGTATGTGGCGTGGACAATGATACTTACCTTCCTCATCACCCTGAGCTATCTGTTTACCACCCCAAAAATGTGGCGTATGGTAGACGGCATTCCCATCACCGATTTTTTTATCCTCAAAGACATCTTACTACTAGGGTTTAGCCTGATGCTTTTGGGAAATGCTTCAACCGATAATACAAACACCAAATAATATATCACTATGAAAAATACCATCATTTTTAGTACAATCTTTCCCGTTTTCATACTTTTGTCGGGCAAAAGCTGTCAGAGCTATACAACACCAAAAAGTACAACTACAAGTGAAATCATCGAAAAAAAGAACAACGAAAATATGAAAAACACAAAAGAAATTTACTTTGCAGGAGGTTGCTTCTGGGGTACGGAGCATTTTTTTAAACAAATCCGAGGCGTGGTAGCTACCCAAGTGGGCTACGCTAATGGGCGTACGATAAACCCTACTTACCAGCAGGTATATACAGACCAAACAGGCTTTACCGAGACGGTAAAAGTGGTATACGACCCTACCCAAGTATCGCTCGAGCTACTCCTCGACTTATTTTTTGAAACCATCGACCCTACCAGCCTTAACAAGCAAGGCAACGACATAGGGACACGCTACCGCACAGGGATTTATCATACCCAAAAAGAAGATGCCCCTATCATAGCAAAGGCTCTTGAGGATTTGGCTAAAAAATACCAAAGTCCTATAGTGGTTGAAGACCTTCCACTTGAAAATTTTTACGATGCCGAAGAATATCATCAAAATTATTTGGATAAAAATCCGGGGGGCTATTGCCACATCAATCCGCGACTTTTTGAAATGGCAAAAAATGCAAATCCTGAAAAGAAAACGACTTATCAGAAGCCTGACGATGCTACATTGAAAAAATCGCTGACCAGCATTCAGTACGAGGTTACACAAAACAACGCCACCGAACGCCCTTTTCAGAACGAGTATTGGGACGAATTTCGCGAGGGAATCTATGTAGATATCACCACTGGCGAACCGCTGTTTGTTTCTACCGATAAGTTTGACGCAGGTTGTGGTTGGCCGAGTTTTTCAAAACCTATTGACAAAAAGCTCATCGCGGAGGTGCTTGACAAGTCGCACGGTATGATTCGCACGGAGGTACGCAGCACCACTGGCGATGCCCACCTCGGACATGTATTTACCGATGGCCCTGCCGATAAAGGCGGACTCCGCTACTGCATCAACAGTGCCTCGCTCCGCTTCGTTCCAAAAGAAGCTATGAAACAAGAGGGCTACGAGGCGTACCTGCATTTGTTGGAGTAATCCTCCCCCAAGGGGCATACCCATATACACATTTTTTGTATTTTTGCAAGAAATTGGAAAAGCGAATTAAAAGAAGACAAAGAGTTTGTTCAGATTTTGTTACGATTGTCAGGCAGACAAATTCGCAAAGGAAAAGTCCCTGCAACGGCTCTTTTGGAGGGTTACCTACGATTGTTGATGACTTACGAAATTCTGAATTATCTCAACCCTGACCAAATCAAAAACCATATCCAAAAATTAAAAGGATTTGTGTAGATGGGTATGCCTTCAAAGGAGGGAACTGCCAACCGAAAGGGGAGCTAAAAATCCTCTCCCTAACCCTCTCCCAAGGAGAGGGGACTGCGAAGAGAAGACGAGTTAA